>CAZTZX010000037.1:15236-18267 GCA_964618175.1 uncultured Syntrophomonas sp.
GAGCAAGTCGAAGGGAGGGGACATTCATGGATAAAGATCGCGTTGTACGTTTTGGTGGCGCCGCCCGATTTGCACATTGGGGTCACACAGTAACCTTCCTGGTATTGCTGTTTACTGGGCTGATCCTTTTCACCCCAGCACTTACCTTTTTGGCCCCGGTATTTGGAGGGTATGTCAATGCTAGCTTAGTTCACAAGATAATGGCCGTTTTCTTTACTATTATTCCACTGATTGCTTTGGTCAAGAATTTCAAAGGGTTTATTGAATGGTGGAAGGATGTCTTTTCCTTTGGAATGGACGATATCAAGTTTCTCCTGAAGTTCCCGTTGGAATTCTTTGGTTTCGAGGTGAAGGGAGTACCGCCCCAGAGTAAGTTTAACGGCGGTGAAAAGATGAACTCCGTGGTGACCACTACTGCCTGTGTGTTTTTAGCTTTAAGTGGTTATGTGATGTGGTTCAAGGCTGCCTTCCCACTAGTAGTTGTTCAGTGGGCTTACCCTATTCACGGTCTATGTATGCTCGTTGCTACCTGCATGGTGTGCATGCATGCCTACCTGGGTTCTTTTCATCCAGGTTCCGGCGAATCCTTCTGGGGTATGTGGAAGGGTACGGTTCGTTCTGACTGGGCCGCTCACCATCATGGCAAATGGTATGATGAAATAACCAAATCCTAGACTGCTTATCAATTATGGACCATGAGGAGAGGTTTTAGATGGTTGTCAAGCGAGACAAAATAAATGTCCCAGAAGATGAAAGCACTAAACAAGCTTATCAGAAGTACAAGGTTTTGAAGCAGGCAGTTGACCAATGGCAACAGGAACGCAGTGCTCATTGGCTAGCTGTGATGGTTTTGGCTCCCAAGCCTACCTATTTACCGCTCCTGGATCTACCCGAAGATGCAGTTATCGAGCTCTGGCAGCGATTGAATACCGCTGCCGGAGCCTCAATCACTGATACTGAGGCGCGAGAGCTTTGGAAGCAATTCAAAGATGACCCAGCCACTATGAACCCGGAGTTGATCTCCCATCTGCATTTGGCTTTAGGCGGCGTAGCTCAGCTAGCTGCCAAACAAGCTAAATCACAGGAGGTTCCGGCCATTGGGCCGTCATATATTGCTTCCGATGATCCGGCCACCAGTTACCTCTGTCCAGTTTGCGGTGAAGCAGCTACCGTGGCAATTCTCAAGCAACCTGATGGTCATCGACACCTACATTGTAATACCTGTGGTTTCGAATGGACGGTAAAACGTATGGGTTGCCTGTACTGCCGAAATGAAGATGCTAAGCAACTGACCTATCTGAAAAACGAAGAGTTTCCCGGAATTGAAGTTCTTGTTTGCCAGGTATGTGGACATTATCTCAAGGAATTTGATGAGCGCCAATTGAGGGTTAAGGATTATATGTGGGAAGACCTCCGCACTCTTACCTTGAATTTTGCCACCGAACGTTGGTTAAGCGAAAACACTAAAAACCGTGATCAATTTCATTAGCTAACCAAATAGTTTAATTAAGGTCCGAAATCAAACCGTATCGGCTTGGTTTCGGACCTTTTTTCTTGCATGGCTTAAGATTGGGCATCGCCCCTTACGCACTTTTTCATCAGACTCGGACAGTTCTCTGTCTGGCTTCATCTTGTAATTTCCTCTATAAAACACAGCTCAGATAGCCTATAATTTGATTTAACCTGATAAAGGAGGCGATATATAAATGAAAGTAATAATTATTGGTGGCGATGCTGCTGGCATGTCAGCGGCGTCCAAATTGAAAAGAGTGCAAAAAGATTGTGACATAACGATTTATGAAAAAGGCCTTTATCTCTCCTATGCCGCCTGTGGTTTACCTTATTTTGTTTCCTCCGAAGCAATCGAAAAGGATGATTTAGTCCAGAGAACTAAAGAAGAATTTGAGAAAGCAGGCTTAAGGCCGGTTCTCCTTCACGAAGTTATTCGGGTTTGGCCGGATAAGAGAAAAGTGCTGGTTAGAGATCTATCTTCAGGCAATGAGTTCGAGGATACTTACGGCAAACTGTTAATTGCCACTGGTGCACGGCCTATTATTCCTAATTTCCCAGGTGTAAAACTGGATGGAGTGCTTTCCTTAAAAACTTTAGATGACGGCGTTTTCATGAAGGAAAAGCTCTCTGACCCCACCATTAAAAATGTTACCATAGTGGGCGGTGGATATATCGGCATAGAGGTAGCGGAGAATTTAGCTCAAGCCGGCAAAAAGGTTCGCATTATTGAAATGGCCGAGAGGATCCTCATGCCCTTTGATCCCGAGATCGCCAAGTTCGCTCATTACGAGCTGGCAAGCTTGGGAGTTGGGATCCATGTTAATGAAAAACTGGACTCAATTGTTGGCAATATTAAGGTAGAAAAGGTGGTCACTGATAAAGGTACCTATGATACAGATGTGGTTGTTCTGGCTTTAGGAGTAAAACCAGCTACCGATTTCCTAAAAGGCTCTGCTATACAATTGGCTGATAATGGTGCGGTAATAATCGATCGGGAAATGCGAACTAACACCGAAGATATTTATGCAGTGGGAGATTGTGCCCAAGTATATAACTTGGCAAAAGAAGAAAACTCCTATATTGCTCTGGCTACCACCGCCAACAAATGCGGTAGGATCGCCGGTGAAAACTTAGCTGGCAAACACATCAAGTTTGTTGGTACTTTAGGTTCGTCCGCTCTCAAAGTGGGGTCAATAGAATTGGCCAGAACTGGCTTATCCGAAAAAGACGCCCAGGATTTAGATTTGGATTACAAGAGCGTACTGGTTGAAGCCAGAAACACTCCTCATTACTTCCCCGATTCTTCGCCCATCTGGTTTAAGGTGATCTACGAAAACGGTACCAAGAGGATTCTAGGAGCACAAGGAGCAGGAAAACAAGGAGTAGTGCTGAGAATAAATGTTTTCGCCAGTGCCGTTTACAATAAAATGTCTACCAGCGAGTTAGGGATGTTGGATTTATGTTATGCTCCCCCATTTTCTACGGTGTGGGACGCTATTCATATTGCGGCCAATGCAGC
>CAZTZX010000038.1:0-3228 GCA_964618175.1 uncultured Syntrophomonas sp.
GCGTATGATGGGCTGATTAATCATTGAGCAGTGGTTCAATGGCAAGTATTAAGTCCTCACACTGCTGGTCAATAGCCGGAAAGTCCATAGCTTCGATATAAATGCCTTCTAGCTGATCGTGCAGCTGTTTGGCCAGTTCTATCCACTCTATAGCTTCTTGGATGCCGTTTTCTAAACGTTCCCGAGCCAAGGCGATCCTCTTTGCATAAGGGTTTAGAGAATCTGCCGGCAAAAGCTGGTCGAAATCCAACTGCCGCTTATAACGGGTACTGGATAGCTGTTGTGCATAGGGGAACAAATAGTCACTTACATCCACCAGAGCCCGGTTGTAGTCGGGTAGGTAAACCATATCTACCTGCAGGGGGGCAAACGGGTTATGATATATCTCAGCTCTCAGGTCGGTCAGTTTTATCATGCTCACGACGTGATCTAGCACGTCTTGGACACCGCTGCCCGGACTGCCCTTGATAGCAAATAAGGCAGTATCTGACTCCAATATGAGGTCAGCTTTTAATACTTTACCCGCGGGGGTAATAGCTCCGGCAAATAGATGGCGAATATCAGTATTTTCAGCTGGTGCCGTTTCTTGCAGGAAATCCTTGGTCAAGGCTAGAGTATTGCGAGAGACATTTCTGTAATCGCGAACTCTTAGTGGATAAACTGACCATTCTTCCCAGGCCAAGTAGGACTCTTTTAAGCGGTGATAGGCTTGCGCAAAGCAAAATGAAATCCGATCGCTGATCTCTATCACCTCAGGTCTCTGAGTCGCTATCTGGTTACGTTGCCAGTATCGGCCCAGATCAATGATTTCATCTACTGCTCCTGGATAGCGCGGGTCAACTACATGCGGGGCGGTTCCGTCCAGAACAGCTGCCTGGTGAGCGCCTATCACAATACCATCCAATGAATCGGGATCGGAAGAGCACCAGTGGTATTCAATAGCCTGACCCTTATCAAGAAAATAGGTACCTATTTGCTTGATCAAATGGGATTTACCTACGCCCGGACCGCCTTTAAGTATAAATTTCCGTTTAACGCTGGGTTTGACCAGGTAATGATAAAATGAATAGAAACCTTGACTGGTGTTCCCGCCGGGAAAAAAGTGACGAGACTTACCCATGAAACTCACCTCCGGTTAAATAATGGTGAACTATGTATCTATGTATATGATATTTTTACTATTTTCAGGTCAATTTATTATATTTTTAGGAGGCACCAATCTTGAGTAACTGGAAAATTGAACCGGTTGATCAAAATACCGTACAACTACTGCGGGATTCTTTACATATTTCTGAATTACTTGCCTCCATCCTCATACGTAGGGGCATAGTCGACCCAGAGGAAGCCCGGTATTTCTTGTATGCTGACCGGAAAGATATGCAACCACCAGATGAGATACCGGGTTTGACTATGGCAGTAAGTCGAATTGCAGAGGCCGTCGAAAAGGGCCAGAGGATCGTGGTTTATGGTGATTACGATGTAGATGGAGTATGCGGCAGTGTTATTCTGTTGGAATGCCTGCGGGCTTTGGGGGCTCAGGCAGAATACTATATACCCGATAGGTTCGATGAGGGCTACGGGTTGAACTATGCGGCGGTAGAACAGCTAGCTCATCAAGGTGTACAGCTCTTGATTACGGTAGACTGTGGTATTAATTCCATTCGAGAAGTTGTCCGGGCCAGTGAGCTGGGCATGGAGGTAATTATTACTGATCATCATACCCCCGAGTCTGTTCTTCCCGAAGCTGAGGCTATCGTCAACCCCCGTCTGGGGTCGCCAGACGATTGTAAGGATCTATGCGGTGCGGGTGTGGTATTTAAGCTGGTACAGAAACTGGGTCACCAACAAATACCTGCTGATCGGTTGGATGAATGGATGGAGTTGGTTGCCCTGGCTACGGTAGCAGACATAGTACCGTTACGCGGTGATAATCGCATTCTGGTCAAAGAAGGTCTGGTCAGCATGAAGGGCACCCGACGTATCGGGTTAAAAGCGCTGTTGCAGGAAAGTAAAATAACTGGGCCAGATCTTAACGTCTACCATCTGGGTTTTATTCTGGCACCCCGTATTAATGCAGCTGGCCGCCTAAAAAGCGCCGCTCTGGCGGTCGATCTGTTAATGTCTCAAGAAGAGAGCCGTGCTGTTGCCCTGGCCAGGGAATTGTGCTTATTAAACGAGGAACGGAAACGGATCGAACAGACGGTGGTGGAGGAGGCCGCAGCTAGCGTTGATACTATTGAGGAAAATCTTGGGCAAGGTATTTTAATGGTGGACGGAGAAAACTGGCATCCCGGCGTTATCGGTATTGCAGCTTCCCGGTTGGTAGATAAATACCATCTGCCGGTAGTACTGGTTTCCTGGCAGGATGATCTGGGAAGAGGATCAGCCCGTAGTATCCCCGGTTTCAACTTATATGAAGCTTTGTATGCCTGCCGGGATAATCTAGAGCAGTTTGGAGGACACGCCATGGCGGCAGGTCTGTCCCTAAACCGTACGCAAATGGAAAAGTTCCGTCAGCAACTACAGGGACAGGCCATTAATGCCCAGCCGACGGCTGATACCACGACCTATTTGGATGGGGAACTGTTTTCCAATCAGATAAGCACTGATATAGCGCTGGAGCTAGAAAGGTTGCAACCCTTCGGGGAAGGCAATCCCGTCCCGAACTTTTTGATACACCACGACAGAATTGAACGCCCGGCACTGATGGGAGCCAATCGCAACCATTTTAGGGCTATAGTACAGCCGGGCAATCTGACCATGATTTCCTTCCGACGAGCCGAATGGATAGAGTACCCCTTGGGGGAGTGCCGTTTTGATTTGCTGGGCAATCTGGAAATCAATTCTTACCGGGGACGGACCAGCGTACAAATAAAGGCCACCCATCTTCAACCAGCCTATAAGAAATATGGGGTGGGGAAGGATGATCACCTGGAGAGCATAATGCATCAGGCAATTGAAAGGTTGCGCCAAGGCCAGCCGACTGTGTTTACATTTCCCACCTGCCGCGTCTTACACTATTATCAGCAGTTTTTCAGCACTATACTGCAGTCAAATAGGCTTTGTTCATTGCATGGACATCTAACTAGTGAGCAGCAATCAACAGCTAACGCAGCTCTTAAGGCTCGGCAGCCAGCGATTTTTCTAGTAGCGGAACCTTATTGGCAGTATTTATGTAGATTAAATAACAACCAGCCCATAAATCCTGGTTGGGTTGTGAGATTTTGG
>CAZTZX010000038.1:3328-17918 GCA_964618175.1 uncultured Syntrophomonas sp.
CTTACGAAAAAGAGGCTGACCAAGTGGTTCTGTTTGATCCGCCTTATAGTGAATATGAAGCTTTGATTCTAGCCCACCAGCTAGGAAGTGTGTCTGCCCCCTGCTTACTTCTGGCTGAATTTGACATAGGACAGTTAACCAGCCTGGGGGATAATCTGCGTCAAATATATCCGGAGCGTTCTCTGGTGGCTAAGATCGCGGCCTGGCTGGGCCGTCGGGCCTCAAAAGATCCTGTTTGTGAAGAACTGGAGGCTTTGGCAGCTGACATCAGCTTATCAGCCGATTCATCCATAAGTGCCCTGCAAGTCTTGAATGCACTGCGGATCATGTCTGATTTAGGGTTGTGCAGGTACCGTAAAAAGGGTAGTATTATTGAAATAAAGGCGCTGGTTTCAAGTACGAACACCTTTGATTTGGCTGATTCAGCATTTTATAGGGAGGGGCAGGCCGAAAAGCGTGCTTTCGCCCTCTGGCAATCATGGGTAAAGGACCAACTGGCATGGTGATAAGTAAATGGGATTACAGCTTATTATTGAACGGATAAAAAAATATGATCAAGCTGCTAACCTGGAGCTGATTGAAAAAGCCTTCAACCAGGCTCAAATGGCACATGCTGGCCAAAAAAGAATTTCTGGAGAGCCCTATATAATTCACCCGGTAGAAGTTGCTCTCATACTGACAGAAATCGAAATGGACTCAGCCTCAATTTGTGCTGCCCTTTTGCATGACGTCATTGAAGATACCGATATGAGCTATTTTACGGTAATTCAAGAATTTGGAGAAGAGATAGCTCTGCTGGTAGATGGGGTCACCAAATTAAGCCGCATAAATTTCAAGTCCAAAGAAGATGCTCAGGCTGAAAATTTGCGTAAGATGTTTATAGCCATGGCTAAAGATATTCGAGTTATATTAATTAAATTGGCTGACCGCTTACATAATATGCGTACTCTTCAGTTTCAGAATGAACGCAAGCAGAAAGAAATCGCCCAGGAAACCATGGAGATATTTGCTCCACTAGCGCATCGCCTGGGGATTTTCAAGTTTAAATGGGAATTAGAAGATTTGTCTTTTTATTATCTGGAACCGGAGATATATTATGAGATTGCCAAGCGCTTGAAACAAAAGCGCAAGGAGCGCGAGGACTACGTCCATGATCTGTTACAGCAGATAAGTGAAGGGCTCGAACAAATAGCGATCAAGGCTGATATCGAAGGCCGACCTAAGAATATCTACAGTATTTACAAAAAAATGCTCAAACAGGGCAAAGACATCGATGAAATATATGATAAAATCGCTATCCGGGTAGTGGTCAACGATGAGCGTGACTGCTATGGGGTGCTGGGCATAATTCATACCATGTGGAAGCCGCTGCCAGGCAGATTCAAGGATTATATAGCGACTCCCAAACCTAATCTCTATCAATCTTTGCATACTACCATGATCGGCAAGGGCGGGGAACCCTTTGAAGTGCAGATTCGTACCTGGGAAATGCATCGCACCGCCGAATACGGTATCGCCGCCCATTGGCGCTACAAAGAAGGGGTGAATCCCAAAGACAAGAAGTTTGATGAGAAACTGTCTTGGCTGCGCCAAATTCTAGAGTGGCAACAGGAAGTAAAAGATACCAGTGAATTTATGGAGTCATTAAAGATAGATCTTTTTGATGACACGGTATTCGTTTTTTCGCCTAAAGGTAAAGTTATCGAACTTCCCAAAGGTGCCTGTCCGGTCGATTTTGCCTATCGGGTTCATACTGAAGTAGGTCATCAGTGCACCGGAGCTAAGGTGAATGGACGTATAGTGCCGCTTGACTTTCCTCTGGCCAATGGCGACATAGTGGAAATACTGACGTCCAAGAGTTCGGCCGGTCCCAGCTATGATTGGCTTAACTTCGTAAAAACTTCTTCGGCCAAGAGCCGTATCAAGCAGTGGTTCAACCGTGAGAAGCGTCAGGCCAATATCCTAAAAGGACATGATCTGCTGGAAAAGGAACTGCGCAAAAAGCATTTCAGCACCAAGGAGTTTTTGAGTGAAGATAAGCTGGTTGAGGTAGCCCGACGCTTTGGACTCAATTCGGCTGACGACCTATATGCGGCCATAGGTGACGGCAACGTTACTGTCAATCAAGTCCTAAACAAACAAAAAGAATTGTATTTTCACGATGCTCAGGTTGAAGATATCGTGCCGCTTAATATCCCCACCCAGGTCATACCGCATCGGGATAGGGATACTAGTTCTTTGCGCATTAAGGGTGTGGATGATGTGTTTTTTCGGCTATCCCGCTGCTGCAATCCTCTGCCCGGTGACCAAGTGTCAGGCTACATCACCAGGGGGCGGGGAGTGTCTGTACATCGCCAGGATTGCCCCAATCTACATAATTATTTACGCACGGAAAAAGACCGCATCATTGATGTAGAATGGGCTGAAGAACGCGGTATCTATACGGTGGAACTGGAAGTGAAGGCGATGGATCGCCCTCACTTGACTACTGATGTAATGGGTGTCATAGCTGATATGCGGATCCCCATTTTATCGGTGTTCTCCCGGGCTACTAAAAATGATCTGGCTATTATGAACTTAAAGCTGGAGATTAAGGATATATCACATATGTATGCTGTTGTACAGCGCATTCAAAAAATTAAGGACGTTTTTGAAGTACGCCGGGTATTACCGGGAGAGGTCAGAGGTGAGTCGTAATGAGGGCTGTTGTACAAAGAACTCGTTGCAGCAAGGTCTTAGTTGATCAACAGGTAGTAGGCCAAGCTGGATTTGGCCTTACCGTACTGTTGGGAATCAAATGCGGCGACCAGGTCACGGATGCGGAGTATATGATTGAGAAGATAATCAATTTAAGGATATTTGAAGACGACCAAGGTAAGATGAATCGGTCACTGCTGGACTGCCAAGGGGAGATGCTGCTGGTAAGTCAGTTCACTTTGTATGGTGATGCTAGGCGGGGCAGGCGTCCTGGCTTTTCCGATGCGGAGCTTCCCGAACTGGCCCAGCCATTGTTTGAACAGTGCCTTCAATTGGTAAAAGATAAGGGCATAAGAGTGGAAACGGGTATATTTGGAGAACATATGGTCGTTACTATGGACAATGATGGACCATGTACTATCATATTAGACAGTGAGAGAAATTTTTAAGGAGGGCGTGCCAAAGTGATATTGAAAGGGCTGGAGATCAACACCATGGGAGTAAACTGCTATATTGTTGGTTGTGAGGAGACCAAAGAAGTAGCAGTTATAGATCCCGGCGGCAATCCTAAAGGAATAGTCAAGCTATTGCAAGAGGAGGGACTCACTGCCGTATATATTATCAACACACATGGACACATTGATCATATCGGTGGCAACCGGGGAGTCAAGGAAGCCACTGATGCCAAGGTATTGATCCATGAAGGTGATGCGAAAATGCTGGTTAATCCGGCCTCCAATTTCTCGCTTTTAATGGGCAGCAAAGTGACCAGTCCTGCTGCTGACCAATTTATGAACGACGGAGATGTGATTAAGATAGGAAATACCGTGGAACTGGAAGTCATTCATACCCCAGGGCACAGCCCCGGAGGAGTCTGCTTAAAATCGGGCGACATTATTTTTGTGGGTGACACCCTATTTCAGGGTTCTATCGGGAGAACGGATTTTCCAGGAGGCTCTTACAACCAACTGATCAAAAATATCAAAGAGCGTTTGCTCTGTTATGATGATGAAGTGGTCTGTTATCCAGGACATGGTCCGGCAACTACCATTGGTTTTGAGCGTCAGCACAATCCTTTTTTATAAAACTCTTTACAAATGTTATGTGATCGTGCTATTATGTTTTTCAATTACACAAACTAAATGCCTTGAACAAGTAAAGTAGAAGTAGGGAACTGTTCAGAGAGGAGATGCCATCGGCTGAAAGCATCTCTATAGGGAAGTACTTTGAAGTTCACTTGGGAGCACCCGGCTGAAACCATTGATGGAAAGTAGGCCGAGGCGGAATCTTCCACCGTTAAAAGGAAGGGGATATCGGATTCAACCTGTATCCTTGCCAAGCGGGCCGATTAGGCAACATGGGTGGTACCGCGGGAAGACAACTTCTCGTCCCAGTAGGGATGAGGAGTTTTTTGTTTTTGCAGGGGGGTCTCGTATCTTTTTAGAGCGGGCTTTAATAAAGCCAATCTGGGTGGTACCGCGGGAAGTTAAACCTCTCGTCCCTTGTGGATGAGGGGTTTTTATTTTTATGGAGGTGAGCTAAATGAAGAGCCTGAAAAAGAAATTGGCTGATGATATGTTGGTGTTGCGTGGTGCAGATCAGCAGACCACAGTGATCAATGTGAAAGGTTGCCCTATAGGGGGGGAGTCGGTGATGGTGGTTGCTGGCCCCTGTGCCATAGAAAATGAAGATATTCTGAAGGAAACCGCTTTTAAGGTTAGAGGATCTGGAGCAGTAGCGCTGCGGGGCGGGGCTTTCAAACCCCGTACTTCCCCTTATAGCTTTCAAGGGCTGGGAGAAGACGGGCTGCGAATACTGGCGCGCATCGGAGAGGAAATGAATATGCCGGTAGTAACGGAGATAATGGACAGCGAAGATATTGAACTGGTAAGCCAATACGCTGATATTCTTCAGGTGGGAGCTCGCAATATGCAGAATTTTTCTTTACTCAAAAAGCTGGGCAAAATAGATAAACCGGTAATCCTAAAGCGAGGCCTGGCGGCTACTATAGAAGAATGGCTGTCCGCTGCTGAATACATTTTGGCTGGCGGCAATGGCCAGGTAATACTATGTGAACGGGGAATAAGGACTTCGGAAACCTGGACGCGCAACACCCTGGATTTGTCAGCCGTAGCTCTGGTAAAAGAGTTATCCCATTTACCTGTTATGGTCGATCCCAGTCATGCCACCGGGGTGCGAAGTCTGGTGACCCCCATGGCCCGGGCAGCTGTTGCCGCGGGAGCAGATGGAATCATGGTTGAGGTACATCCCCACCCGGAGCGGGCCTTGTCCGATGGGGATCAATCTCTGACTCCGAAAGGTTTCAGCCAGCTTATGAAGGATATTGATCCTATCGCGAGAGCATTAGGAAGGAGGATCCATTGATGAGCTTAGGTATTTTAGGCCCGAGCGGGACTTTCAGTGAAGCAGCGGCGTTAAGCTATTGCCCGCACGAACCAGACCTAGTATATGCTGATTCTATCGAGCAACTGTTTCTGATGCTGAACCAAGGAAAGGTAGCAGACATTCTGGTCCCATTTGAAAACTCATCAGCGGGCATACTGAGAAATAGCCTGACTGGTTTAACGGAGTATCCAGTTATGATCAAGGGTGAGATGATCGTAGCCATTGAACAGCATTTAATGGCTCCGGCTAATTACGATCTTACCGAGATAGAACTAGTGGTCACTCAGCCGGCTGTTTTGGCCCAGTGCCAAGCCTACCTTAAAGCCAATCTGCCCGGAGTGCGTGTGGAGATTGCTGAAAGTACAGCTTGGGCTGCTCAAATGGTGAGTACAGAGTCTCGCCGGGCGGCGGCAATAGGACCCTGGCAGGCGGCTCAAAACTATGGACTTTTGATAATTGCTAGCGGTATTCAGCAGGAAAACAACTGCACCCGTTTTTTACATCTGACCAAGCAGGGGAGTCAAATATCCATGGGCGGCAATAAGAGCAGCATAATATTTGATTTAAAGGATCAACCGGGAGCATTGTATCAGGCTTTGCAGGTTTTCGCGCAGAGACAACTGAATTTAAGCAAGATAGAATCGTACCCGGTAAAAACTAAGCGGGGCTATCGATTTTACATCGAAGTTGATATCCCCAGCGGGGACTTGGCTGCGCAGGATTGGTTGGCTGAGCTGGAAAACCACTCTTCAGCAGTCATCTATTTAGGCAACTATGATCGCTACAAGGAGGATGGCAGGTGTTGATCCAAACCACTTTTCAGCCCGAGGACTTGTATAACGCCGTTCACGAACTGATTCGAATGGCTTATCCCAAACATGACCTACATCAAGGTGAATCCCACCAGGCGGATATCAAGCTACACATGGAAATGCAGCTTGATCAGCAGCAGGTGGCTTTATCAGGATGGATAGTTGAAGGCGATAGACGCACTGATGGTGAAGAAAAGCAAACTGTTGTAACCAGTGGAAGTAACCGACGCATCGAAGTAAATCGGCTGATCCGCCGCTTTGCCTATGACCTATTGGTTGAACATGCGGGGCATTCGATCAACAGCTATGGAATCCTGACGGGCATGAGGCCGGTAAAACTGGTGCATCTCCTTACTGACCAAGGAATGGAGCCTGCTCAAGTCAACCGACAGCTTAAAGACAATTTTCGCATGAGTCCGGACAAGGCCGACTTGATAATGGAGGTAGCCGCTAACGAGTATCCTTATTTAGTGAGAGGGCGGGAGGCCAAAGACATGGTAAGTGTATATATTGGCATACCCTTCTGTCCTACCCGTTGCTATTATTGTTCGTTTCCCGGAGCCGTTTATCAACCGGGTGACTCACTGCAGTCTTTCTTGACGGCACTGTACCGGGAAATGGAAGCTATTGCGCAATGTCTTAAGGAGACCGGTAAAACCGTACAGAGTATTTATATTGGCGGAGGCACCCCTACCGTGCTCTCGGAGGCTGAACTGCAGCAGTTATTTGGACACCTGCACAGGCTGTTCATTTCGGCAGCGACCCTCGAGATCACGGTAGAGGCGGGCAGACCTGATACCCTTTCTCGCAGCAAGTTGAAGCTCTTAAAAGAGGCGGGAACCAATCGGATCTGCATAAATCCTCAGACTATGAATGATGTGACCCTGGTAAAGATTGGCCGGGATCATAATCGGGAAGGAGTGGTGCAATCAGTTATTTGGGCAAAAGAAGCGGGTTTCAAACAAGTGAATATGGATTTAATTGTTGGTCTTCCTGATGAAGGCAAGCAGGATTACCAGCGCACAGCAGAGGAGATTCTTGCCTTGGCCCCGGAGAATATTACCGTACACACTTTGGCGGTAAAAAGGGGTTCGCGCATGGCAGAACAGGAAGGCAGAGAGTCGGTGGGAGACCGAATCAAAACGGTTCAGGAAGGCCTGACTATGATGGAAAATAAGTTTAGAGACAGCAATTATCAGCCCTACTACCTGTATCGACAGAAATATATGCAGGCTAGTATGGAGAATATTGGCTATTCCCTGCCGGGCCACTTCTGTCTGTACAATATTAATATGATAGAAGAGCGACAAACTATTGTCGGTTTGGGGGGAGGTGCTGCCAGTAAATTTGTGAATACCAGTGATGGAAGGATCCGCTCATTTTACAACCCCAAAAATCCCGTCGTATATGCGAATTCAATCGACAGGGTCATAGCTGCCAAAGTTGACAACCTTAAGGCCGTACATTAGAATTATCCAAGAATAAGCAAGGTTTGGAGGTGCTTTATGCAGATCAAAGCTCCCCGGGGTACATATGATATCTTACCGGAAGAAGTAGTTAAGTGGCAGTGGATGGAGCAGATCATGAAAGAAACCGCTCAACGGTTTGGCTATCAGGAAATTCGAACTCCTGTGTTTGAGCACACCGAACTTTTTCAGCGCGGCGTTGGAGAAAGCACCGACATTGTAACTAAAGAAATGTATACATTCCATGACAAGAGCCAACGCAGTTTAACTTTGAGACCGGAAGGTACGGCGTCATGTACCAGGGCACTAATTGAACACAGCCTACATAACGGCACCCTCCCCATCAAGTGGTTTTACGTCGGTCCCATGTTTCGATATGATCGACCCCAAACTGGGCGCTACCGGCAGTTTCATCAATTTGGTGTGGAGGCTTTTGGCAGTCGCAGTCCCTATCTTGATGCAGAAGTACTATTCCTATTGGTGGAAATTTTGCAGGGAATGGGCTTGTCGGAGTACGAATTACATCTTAATTCGGTAGGCTGCCCAGTATGCCGGGAACAGTATCGTCAAAAGCTAATAGAACATATTGCTCCTGTAAAAGAGAAGCTGTGTAAAGACTGTCAGGTTCGCTATCTTCAGAATCCCCTGCGGGTATTGGACTGTAAGGAAGCTACCTGCCATCAGGCTATTATTAACTACCCAACTTTAATTGACAGTCTGTGCGACGACTGCCGCAGTCACTATGGGGTGGTTCAGCAGACTCTGCAAGACAATGGGATCGAATATGTTCATGATAACAATCTGGTCAGAGGCCTGGACTATTATACCAATACCGCTTTTGAAATCCATATCCCCGGCATAGGAGCGCAGAGTGCTGTGGGCGGGGGAGGACGCTATGACGGACTGGTTGAATCCTGCGGAGGACCATCGTTGCCCGGTATAGGTTTTGCTCTGGGAATGGAGCGGCTTTTACTGGCGGTGGACAAATTAGGATGTGTCCCACCAGTTAAACAGGCTGTGGATGTTTTCCTGGCGGTAATGCAAGAAAACCTGCAAAGCCAGGCGGCCTCATTATTACATAGAATACGTCAACAGGGGTTCTCAGCTGATAAGGACTACAACCAAAGAAGCGGCCGGGCCCAGATGAAGCTGGCTGATAAACTGGGAGCAAAATATGTTATCCTATTAGGCGAAGATGAGATTAAAGAAAATTATGTTACGGTTCGCGATATGAAAAGCAAAGAGCAGTGGAAGATCGATGATGAAGGGCTGATCCCTTTTTTGCATGAATGTTTGGATAACCGTTAGGAGGAGCAACAGAGAATGAAGAGGACGCATAGTGCGACAGACTTGACCGTTGATCATACTGGGCAGGAAGTTATCTTAAATGGTTGGGTGGATACACGACGTGACCATGGTGGGTTGATTTTCATTGACCTGCGGGATCGTTCGGGACTCATTCAGGTGGTCTTCAGCCCGGATTCTGCTCAAGAAGCCTTTCATTTGGCAGAACAAGTTCGGGGGGAGTATGTTATTGCCGTTTCCGGAAAGGTGCGGCGGCGGCCCGAAGCCACTGAGAATCCTAATCTAAAAACTGGATTAATAGAAGTATACGCCCAGCAGATGGAGGTATTCAGCTCCGCCAAGACACCGCCTTTCTACATAGAAGACGGAGTTGAGGTTGATGAGACCTTGCGTCTTCGCTATCGCTATCTGGACCTGAGAAGGCCAGAAATGCGCGATAGTATGCTATTGAGGCATCGTGTTACCCAGACTATGCGATCCTTTTTAGACCTACAGGGCTTTATAGAGATTGAAACGCCTATTCTTACCAAGAGTTCTCCCGAGGGGGCGAGGGATTATCTGGTGCCCAGTCGGGTCCATCCCGGTGAGTTTTTTGCTCTTCCCCAGTCACCCCAGATATTTAAACAGATTCTTATGGTGGCCGGTATGGAAAAATATTTTCAGATAGCCCGCTGTTTTCGGGATGAAGACTTACGGGCTGATCGGCAACCGGAATTTACTCAATTGGACATGGAGATGTCTTTTGTGGATGAAGAAGACATTTTCTCTTTGGTGGAAGATCTTTTGGCCACTTTATTTAAAGAGGGACCTGGCCAAACCGTAGCTACACCATTTCCCAGGATTACCTATGATGAGGCCATGCTGAAATATGGTTCAGATAAGCCTGATCTTCGCTTTGGACTGGAGATAAGTGAGCTGACTGATCTAGTCAGAGATGTTGAGTTCAAGGTTTTTTCATCGGCGGTTCAAGCCGGCGGTGTGGTTAGAGCCATCAACGCTAAAGGGTGTGCTAGTTTTACCCGTCGTGAGATCGATGAACTGACCAAGATTGCGGTTGACAATGGAGCCAAAGGGATGGCCTGGATCATTGTGACGGAAGAAGAGCTCCGCTCACCTATCACCAAGTTTTTTACCGATGAACAAATGGAGCGGGTGCTTAAGGCCTTGGATGCAAAACCGGGAGATCTGTTGCTGTTCAGCGCTGATACAGAAGCGACCGTAGCACGGGTTATGGGAACCATTCGCCTGGAGTTAGGCAAGCGTCTCCATCTTATTGATGAGACTAAGTTGTCCTTTACCTGGGTAACCGAATTTCCCTTACTGGAGTATGACGAGGATGAAAAACGCTATGTAGCTGTGCACCATATGTTCACCGCTCCACGGATCGAGGACATAGACACACTGGACCATAATCCTCTACAAGCTAGATCCAGAGCTTATGACCTGATTTTGAATGGGACGGAAATCGGTGGAGGCAGTATTCGTATTCACCGCCGGGACTTGCAGGAAAAAATGTTTAAGCTAGTGGGCTTGACTCCTCAGGAAGCCTATGACAAATTCGGTTATATGTTGGATGCTTTTGAGTATGGAACTCCACCCCATGGTGGTATAGCTTTTGGAGTAGACCGACTAATCATGATCATGGCCGGACGCAGTAGTATTAGGGATGTAATCGCTTTTCCCAAGACACAGAGTGCTTCCTGTCTGTTGACGCAGGCTCCTTCTCAGGTGAGTTCTCAACAGTTGCGGGAATTGTCACTTAAAGTCCACTCTAAGTAAGATAGAACTGGGAGAGCTGGCTTTTAATAACAGCTCCGTACTGCTTGAAGTAACCGTTTTGATGTGTTATATTTTACCTATCAATAGACAACTATGACAGGAAATCCCTGCTGTGCGCGTGTCATTGCCGAAAGTTTTTGCCAACACCAAAAACTCGGGAATTCGCCTCCGTATGTGGACTGTATGCCTGGTTTACCAGGACACACCAAACATATGGGAGAATACCCACCTGTCGGGGACAGGTTTAAACTACGGCTTCCACGGCTCGGTGGGGTTTTTTTGGAGGCATATGGCAATATATGGAGAGTTTTTTACAACGAACCTCTTTATTAATTGGTAACAGCGGAATTCAGTGCTTACAAAATGCCTCCGTAATAATAATAGGTTTGGGTGGAGTCGGTTCTTATGCTGCTGAAGGATTAGCCCGTAGCGGGATAGGCCATCTGACTCTAGTTGATAGAGACCGGGTCGAAGCGACCAATATCAACCGTCAACTCCCGGCTCTACATTCTACTATTGGTCGCTACAAATGCGAAGTGATGGCAGAGCGCATACTGGATATTAATCCAGGTATAGATCTGCGCGTTCTGGCTATGGAGTATACTGCTAAGACAGCAGATAGTATTCTAGATCAGCCCTATGATTTTGTCCTGGATGCCATTGATTCTCTGACCGACAAGATACATCTAATTATCCACTCCCTGGAAATAGGGTTGCCCATAATTAGTTCTATGGGTGCCGCCAATCGTTTGGACCCGCTTAAGTTTCAAATAACTGACATTAAGAATACCCACACATGCCCGATGGCCCGTAAGGTACGCAGAGAACTTCGTCACTTTGGCATTGATTCTGGGGTGCCTGTGGTTTATTCAACTGAGAAACCTCATAAATTACAGGAAAACCAATCAACCAGCTTGGGAACCGTTAGCTTTGTTCCTGGAACTGCTGGATTAGCCATGGCTGGGTTCGTAATTAACAGTATCTGGCCAAGAGTTTTTTGAATAGCAATTTCTATAACTGGTGATATGCTATGAGAAGCAATGGGGCGAGAAATAAGCTATGATAATTGGTTGAAACTTAAGTCGCCATAATGCATTTATTTTCATGTAAGGCAGGAAATATTTATTGGGAGGTAGAATAAATGTCCTACTGGGATCGCGAAAAAGAGTGTATGCCTCGCGAGGATATAGAAAAACTTCAACTGCGAAGATTGAAGGAAACAGTATACCGTGTTTATGCTTTTGTTCCGTCATATAAGGAAAAGATGGATCAAATCGGTATAAAACCTGATGACATCAATAGTCTGGATGACTTGAACAAGTTACCTTTTACCACCAAGCAGGACTTGCGAGACAATTATCCATTTGGGTTATTTGCTGTTCCTATGAGCGAGGTCATAAGAATACATTCTTCTTCCGGGACTACCGGAAAGCCAACGGTGGTAGGTTATTCAAAACGCGATATCGATACCTGGGCAGAGTTAATGGCTCGGGCTTTAACCAGTGCAGGTGCCAGTCGCCGGTCGATAATACAGAATTCTTATGGTTATGGCCTATTTACTGGCGGGCTGGGGGTGCATTATGGTGCTGAGAGACTGGGTGCCTCGGTTATACCGTCTTCAGGAGGGAATACCAAACGGCAGATCATGCTTATGCAGGACTTTGGCACTACGGTTTTGACATGCACACCTTCATATGCACTGTTTCTTTATGAAGTGATGGAAGAGATGGGGATCAGTCCCTCTGACCTTAAACTGGAATGCGGCATTTTTGGGGCGGAACCCTGGTCGGAAAACATGCGGCGTGAAATCGAAAACAAACTTCAAATCAACGCCTTTGACATATATGGACTCAGTGAAATAGTGGGTCCGGGAGTAGCTATTGAATGTCCGGTTAGAAGTGGTCTTCATCTGGCCGAAGATCATTTTATTGCTGAAATAATTGATGCGGAGTCCGGGGAGACTTTGCCAGAGGGATCGTCAGGGGAACTTGTCATTACCACTATTACTAAAGAAGCCCTGCCGATTATACGTTACCGGACTCGAGATCTTAGCAAATTGGATAAGTCCAGGTGTGATTGTGGAAGAACTCATGTCCGCATGCAAAAGGTCTTGGGACGCTCCGACGACATGGTGATAATCCGGGGAGTCAATGTATTTCCCTCCATGGTGGAAAGTGTTTTACTTGATATACCTGGAGTTGAACCGCATTATCTCCTGGTAGTGGATCGCAAAGGCACTCTGGACATATTAGAAGTTAGAGTCGAAGTATCGGAACAGGTGTTTTCTGATGAGGTTCGTAAACTAGAAGAACTGGGAGCAACTATCAGTAAGGAACTGGAAAGCGCTCTGGGAGTAAGTGCGAAGGTTCGTTTAGTCGAACCCAAATCTATTGAGCGCAGCGAAGGCAAGGCTCAAAGAGTTATTGATCGCAGAAGTATATAAGGAGGGTTAGTATGGCGAAACAAATCTCGGTTTTCTTAGAGAACAAAGCCGGACGCCTATCCCATGTCACCCGTGTGTTAGGAGAGGCGGGGATCAATATTCGTGCGCTGTCTATTGCCGATACCTCCGACTTTGGAATACTAAGGATCATAGTTAGCGATCCGGAAAAAGCCTACCGGATATTAAAAGAAGCTAATTTCACTGTTAGTGAAACTGACGTAATAGCGGTACAGGTGCCTGATTCCCCAGGAGGGCTGGCAGCCGTACTGGAACAAATGTCAGATGGCAACTTGAATATAGAATATCTGTATGCCTTTTTGGGTACTTCTGGCAATGACGCCCTGGTTATTTTCAAAGTCGAAGATATTGAACGGGCGCGCCAAACCTTTATAGAAAAAGGAATACCTTTTCTTGATGAACAAAAGCTGTATAAATTATGAAACCAAAGGGAGTCTTGTTAAAGGGACTCCCTGGCCTTTTACCGTTTTTCTGTGATACCGTTGGATACAGATATAGAATATCGTAGTAATATTGGGGTTTATTTTTTGTAGCATTTGCAGTACTTCTGTTTCTTGCAACCTAGGTTCCATAACATTGCAGCATGCATCCTGGCTCCTTCCTAACAATGACTGAAAGAACCATGAGAAGGAGGTGAACAAATGAAAAAAGCTCTTGGTCTAGGTTTAATCGTAGGTATATTTTTTGCCCTGTTTGTGTTTTTCCAGAATTATCTTGGAGCCACTGCTTTTTACATTGCCGCAGTTGCTATGGCAATGTTCGCAGTGATTGGCCCATTGGGAGATTACTTGAAAGTAGCCATTGCTATGCTGGTTGGTATAGTAGTAGGATTGGCCTCCATGATAATCCTGGCCTTATCATTTCCCCTTCCCCCTGATAACATCATGTACTTGGCCATAGTGTCAGGTATTGCGCTGTTCCTGCTGGTGGTGCTTTCAGTAACCGGTTTGAGAATTGATGCTATGTTCTTAGGTTGGGCTGCCTCGTTGGCTGCTTTATACCCGACTTACATGGCTGATGCTGCTTCACTGGCTACAGCGGCTGTACCCGCTACTGTCGGAGTTACCGTATCTTTGATGGTGGGACTGGTCATGTCACTACTGGTTATCAAGATCGCCATGGCGGCAAATAGGTAAAGGGAAGGAGGGATATGAGTTGCTGAGAAAACCCAAATTACATCAATTGTTAATACTGTTTATGGTTTTATCGCTGGTTTTGGCACCGGCCTTAAGTGCCGCTGGTCCAGGAGCAGCACCTGAAAAACTAGTGGATAACGAACTAGTAGTATCCACACTGGGTCAAGATGGATCTATTGAGGGAATGCAGGTTTTGAATCACATCAGAGTATTTGGAGAGGGTAACTACCCAGTACAGGATTCAAGTCGTTTTAAGCTTTCTTCTATTAGAAATCTGTATGGCACTGAAAAAATTAATTACAGTGACAGCCAGATTAATGTAAACGTAGATGCCAAAGGCTTTTCGGATTTATATTACCTAGCAGAACTGGATAAGGAAGAAATAGCTAAAGCTGACCTGCCAGTAAGTATAAACCTGGAATACTATTTAGATGGAAAGAAAGTTCAACCTGCACAGTTGGCCGGGAGAACCGGTCAAATCAAAATAGTTTGTGAAGTTGAAAACTTGACCGGCGAATCACAAATGCT
>CAZTZX010000039.1:0-1711 GCA_964618175.1 uncultured Syntrophomonas sp.
CTGGTAGATAGCGATTATTCCAGATACTATGTGAAATACAATGGCCGAACCTACAGCTTTAGTTGGGATAGTAGATACGCCGATTAAGATCTGAGCGATATTGCCAGTGAAGTAGAGGATTATTACGTTGATGCTGGAGAAGATTATTTTCAGGATGAAGGTATAACCGTAGATATCACTCTCAGCGGTGACGAGGATGAAATAGAATACCTTATTGAGCTGGACTTTAGATATGCTGATTATGAGGATAGCCTGAAGGATCTGTCTACTAGCCGGGTAAAGTCGCTGATGAGTGCGGTCAGGAGCCGGATCATTACGGAAGCAGACGGAACCATTTTCGAAGACGCTGATATTGTAGGGGAGCTGAGAGACAGCCGCGATTCCAGTCTATATGTGGAATACAACGGCAGCAAATACACCTTTTCTTACTAGTGGGAAAACGGGCAGACAGAGTCGTCTGCCCCTACCATACATAACATTCCATATCGTAGGGGACGATGCCTACATCGTCCCGCGGCGAATCAATTCGACAAAAAAGCAGCTGGCCTTGACGACCAGCTGCTTTTTGGAGTTTAGTTGTTTTTAGTAATCAAAGGCTCCTACAGGAATCTGCAGAGCGGAATCATCGCCTTCTTTTACGATGTCAGCAGTGAGCCAAACCTGTGGAACTACATTGTTCAAATAGTAACGAGCGGAGTAAACTTTGCCAGCGTAGAAATCATAATCATAATGCTCGGCACCCACTTCTTCAGCCCGCTTCTGAGCGATAATGGCCTGTTCCAGGATACACCATGCTCCATAAACCATTGAAGAAGCAGTGAGGATACGACGGGCAAATAGTGGCATCAAGCTGATTTTGCCAGCGCCAAAATATCCGCCGATAGCCATCTGGATCTCATTCAAAGCACTAACTGCTTTGCCGAATTTCTCAAATTCTTTTTCTAAACCGGCTGTATTCTTATTGGCTTCATAGAAATCCTGTACCTGCTTAAACCAGTTAGCATAAACACTGCCTTTTTTCATAGTCCATTTGCGGCCTATGAAGTCCAGGGCCTGAATATAGTTGGTTCCTTCCCAAATGGAATAGATCTTGGAATCACGGGCTATCTGGGAAACGGGATACTCTTCGCAGTAGCCGTATCCGCCATAAGCCTGGATGGCTTCGCCGATCAGGATCCAAGCCTCATCAGTGGGATAAGCTTTGGTCATCGGTGTAACTATTTCGATGAAGTTATTGGCGGCCTCTCTCTTGTCCGGATCTGGGTCTTTGGCGCGGACATCAAACATAAAGAATGTTTTCATGATCATGGCCCGGAAAACTTCCACATGGGCCTTACCATGCATCAGGGTGCGGCGGATGTCTTCATGCTGAATGATGGGTATACGGGCACCTCTCATATCAGTTAAGGGACGTCCCTGCACGCGGTCTTTGGTATATTCGCGGGCATTATAAACAGCATTGGCGGTTACAGCCAGTCCTAAGAGTCCGGTGCCCAAACGGGCAAAGTTCATGCACTGGAACATCTGGGCCATACCTTTGGCTTTGCCTTTTTCATCAGGAGGATCACCGATCAGCCAGCCGCGGCAGTTATTGTTTTCACCCATAGCCAGTGAAGCGGTAGCGGAACCGAATTGTCCCATTTTATGTTCAATACCGGTAGTCTGAACATCATTATCAGTCAGGCTGCCATCCGGATAATGATGTTCAGAC
>CAZTZX010000039.1:1721-17851 GCA_964618175.1 uncultured Syntrophomonas sp.
AACTCTGGCCAGGTACAGGTGAATAACGTTTTCAGTGAAATCATTGTCACCGCCGGTAATAAATATTTTATTACCTTTAATTTTGTAAACGCCAGGTTCGTCAGTGGGATAAGCCTTGGAAAGGATATCTCCTACATCAGAGCCGGCAGTAGCTTCTGTCAAACACATAGTTCCTGCCCAGGTTCCGTCCATCATTTTCGGTAAGAACATTTCCTTCAGTTCTTCAGAAGCAAAGGCTTCGATCAATTCTGCAGAACCGGTTGTCAATCCTATGTAGGGCATGAAAGCCGGGTTAGCCGCTGCGGTCATTTCCTGGGTCATAGCAAAAAGGAAATTAGGCATGGTCATGGCATCTTCGCCGTAACCGATATTGGCAGTTCCCCAACCATCCTGCTGCATTTTATGGAAAAGAGGACCAAAAGTAGGAGGAGTGGTAACTTTGCCATTAGCAAAACTACAGGGGTTGGAATTACCATCTTCATTGGTGGGTTCGATAACCTCTTTGGCCATCTTACGGAAGGGTTCGAGAATGGATTTCACATCATCCTTGGAATAGTAATCCACAAAATCTTGGTAAGCAAAAACTTGCTCGGTGGGAAGCCATTCCTGGGCGATAAACTCAAAATCACGTGTGTTCAGATAAGCAAAATTAGCCGACATTTTCACAATACCCCCAAATCAAGGAAATGAGACTTTGCCCAATTCCTCTATATTTTTTATCTACCCTACGATTCAATGAACCGCGCCGCGCTGTTCACCCCCTTTTCATATTGCGCGAAGTTTCAAACAGATTATATATTATATGGGAAATTTGTTATTCAAATTATAACATATTAGATTTTGTTATGTAGAGGCGTTTTGCTGTTCCAAGGTGTAAAAATTCATGATAAAAATGCCAGCGAAGTTTGGCGTGGTGTTACAAAAGTGGGTCAATTGGTTAGTTGGGGCGGAGGATTAGCTGTGAGGTAGGCTATTAAACTGTGGAAGTGATACAACCGCCAAGTCTCTTGATTACCCTCATTAAGGGGCGGATAATAGGTTGAACTAGAATAATCATTGTTGCGGTTGGTACAGAACTTGCAATAACAATTATCATATTTCAGATAATAAATCTGGAAGTGATATGGCTCCTGGCCACTGATAAAGTAATCAAAATAATTTACATTACAGGAGGCGAAGTTTGGATCATGAATTGGCAGGATTATTATAAAAGCCGAATGACTTCAGTTGAAGAAGCGGTTAAGGCAGTAAAATCAGGGGATCGAGTAGTGTTGGGACATGCCTGTGGTGAGCCCCAGTTGATAGTGGATGCACTGGTCAACCGGGCATCGGAATTAATCAATGTTGAGATAGCCCATGAAGTACCCATGGGCAAGGGATTATATTGCCGGCCAGAGTACGAAAAGAGTTTTAGGCACAATGCTCTCTTTTCTGGGAAACCCAGCCGTCAGGCTATTAAAGAGGGAAGAGCCGATTACACATCGATATA
The DNA here is from genome assembly GCA_964618175.1 of uncultured Syntrophomonas sp. GTDB lineage: Bacteria > Bacillota > Syntrophomonadia > Syntrophomonadales > Syntrophomonadaceae > DTU018. Next base: position 3,211 of record CAZTZX010000039.1, read on the forward strand.
CCTCCATGAGTTACCGGCTCTATTCAGAAGCGGCGTATTCCCCATCGATGTTGCCATGGTTACAGTATCTCCACCTGATGAAGAAGGCATGGTAAGTCTGGGTATATCAGTTGATTACACTTTGCAGGCTGTTAAAAGCGCTAAAACAGTTATAGCGGAGGTTAATCCTAATATGCCCCGAACCGGACCAACTTCTATGCTCCCGGTGCAAGAATTTGATTACTTTGTTGAGGCCGATATACCACTTATTGAGTTAGACCCCCCTGTTATTGGGGAGGTGGAAAAAATTATCGGGCAGAATATTGCCGATTTGATCAAAGATGGTGATTGCCTGCAATTGGGTATTGGGGCTGTACCAGACGCCATTTTGTCTTTTTTGTCGGACAAAAAAGATCTGGGAATACATTCTGAAATGATTTCAGATGGAGTAATGAAATTAGTACAAAGCGGTGTAATCAATTGCTCTCGCAAGACTTATTATCCCAATAAAATAGTTATCGCCTTTGCTATGGGGACCAGCACTTTCTATAAATGGCTCGACAATAATCCTATGATCGAGGGATTGCCAGTAGATGTAACCAATATCCCGGCCAATGTGGCCCAAAATGACAATATGGTAGCTATTAATTCCGCCTTATCCGTTGATTTATTAGGCCAGGTTGCAGCCGATACTCTACCTGGGGTTCAGTTTAGTGGGGTAGGGGGACAGGTGGATTTTGTACGAGGAACTGCCGATTCCAAGGGTGGACGCGCTATAATTGCCCTTCCTTCGACAGCCGCCAAAGGAACGGTATCCCGCATTGTAAACACATTAGCTCCTGGACAGGCTGTCACTACTGGCCGCTATGACGTAGACTATATTGTAACCGAATATGGGGCGGCCCATTTGAAGTGGAAGACCAATCGGGAAAGAGCCAAAGCTCTGATTAATATTGCAGCTCCCGAATACAGGGATCAATTACGCTTTGAATATGAAAGTCTATATGCTCCCTTAGGGTAATCCCCTTCATTTATGCCCCTCTCCTCCGAATGATCAGATCTTGCCACCAAGGTCTGGTCATTCGTTGTTTCGAAAAGTATATACAAATTCACCGAAATGATTTATTATTGTGTCAAGACCTGCTTGAAAGTTCATAAATGAAACGCTACCAAAAGAAAGTAGATGTTTAGAATCATGGAGACGAATAAGAATTTCTTGTATGCCTTATTAGATTTAAACACCTCTGCAGAACTGATAGTTAACCAGCGAGGTGAAATAGGTATGTTTAATGATCCTGCCTGTAAGCTGCTTGATTTACCAAAAGATGCCGTTGGAAAGCCTCTTGGCGACTACTGCTCTGCTAAACTGCCCGCACAATTATTTAAATCTACCAAGAAAATTGTTGAGAAAAACATCAGTATTAAGGGAAATCAATATCAATTACGATCCTCTGCTATCCGGACAGATGATTTCAAAGGCCGAGTAGTGGTATTCATTGAAGTCACGGATAATCAGGTTTTAAGAGAACAATTACTTGAGGCTCGCGCATTAAAAGAAGAACTGGAAAAAGTTATTCAGGGATCTTATGATTATATATTCGTTACAGATGCTAAAGGAAATGTAGAAAAAATCAACGATGCCTACACGCGCATAACCGGGTATGAACAAGAAGAGATCATCGGCGAGAACATATATGACTTAACGGCCCGCGGCTACTTTGATCGGGCAGTTACCATCGACGTGATCGAGACTAGAAAGACGCAAACCCTGACACAGACCTTAAAATCGGGTAAAACTGTATTGGTTACTGGTAATCCGCTTTTCTCAGAAACCGGGGAATTTATTGGGGTGGTAACCAATGGCCGCGACATTACCGAACTAAACCGCTTAAAACAGGAAATAAAACAGGCCGAGGGATTAAGTCAGCATTATCAGAAACAGCTTTTGAAGTTTCAGATGGATACCGAAGGAGATTACATTGTGGCTTCCCCTAAGATGGCTGCAATTTCGGATTTGATCCAGAGAATAGCAAAAGTAGACTCAACGGTTTTGATCAATGGAGATTCGGGAGTGGGAAAAGAAATAGTAGCCCGAGAAATTCACCGCAACAGTTTGAGAAACGAGCGGCCTTATATCTGCGTTAATTGTGCTGCCATCCCCGATAATTTATTGGAATCAGAGTTGTTTGGATATGATGGGGGAGCTTTCACTGGTGCCAGCAAGCATGGCAAAATGGGAATATTTCAGCTGGCTGACGGGGGAACTCTTTTCCTTGACGAAATTGGAGAACTGCCTTTTTATTTGCAGGCCAAACTATTGAGGGTAATTCAGGAAAACGAGATCCAGCGAGTAGGCGGCACTAGTCCCATACCTATTGATGTGCGCTTGGTTACTGCGACAAACCGGGATTTATGGAAGATGGTCAACGAGCGGCAGTTCAGAGAAGACCTTTATTATCGTTTAAATGTAGTTCAGGTACGCATCCCTCCTCTGCGGGAGAGAAAAGAAGAGATTCCGGTTTTTGTTGAGTATTTTATTGGTATGCTCAACAAAAAATACAAGCTGAGTAAGCGGATCAATCCCGATTTAATTGAAGGATTGACAGCTTATGAATGGCCTGGCAATATCCGCGAACTGCGTAATGCCTTGGAACAGGCTTATGTAACTTCTCCAGGAGCTTTCATAACTGATATTAAGTTAGGGCCTCAGCAGGAGCTACAGGTGTCCGTAGAATCTAATAGCGGAAATAACATTCCCATCATGCCCCTCAAGGACGCCTTGAGCCAATATGAGAGCAAGATAATCAAGGATGCTCTTACCACCCACGTTACCACTCGCAAAGCGGCTGTTGCCCTTGGAATCAGCCAGGCTACGGTCTGGCGCAAAGCGAAACAGTACGGTATTCAAATGAATGGTGAAAATTAAATATGCCTAGTGACACATAATCGTGTCACCCGTTTCATCTCTGTAACGCTTTCTTAAAGATGTTCACAGAATGTTAATGGTGAATATCTTCAACTCAGATAATGCTGAAATACCCTATCGTCTGGGTTGTTTTTATTTCTTGAAGCCTATCCATCGGCTAACTGTCAGATGGCATACAATTTGCAAGATAAGTGACCAGAGTAAAAATCTGCAGGAGGAGAGCATATGTCATACGAGAACGTGGTTGTAGAAAACCAAGAAAATGTGCAAGTCTTGTACATCAACCGTCCCAAGGTGTTAAATGCTCTAAACGAGCAGACCCTGTTTGATATAGAAGCGGCGGTCAAAAGCTTTGCCGATGACAACAGTCTGTCAGTTTTAATTATTACTGGTAGTGGTGATCGGGCGTTTGTAGCTGGAGCAGATATCGAGGCGCAGTATTCTCTTGATGCTGTGCAGGGCAGAAACTGGGGCTTACTAGGACATCGAGTTTTTAATTTGATTGAGACTATGGAGAAACCAGTTATCGCTGCTATTAACGGTTTTGCTTTAGGAGGGGGATGTGAACTGGCTATGGCCTGTGATATCCGCCTGGCATCAGAAAAAGCCCAACTGGGACAGCCGGAAGTATCCTTGGGGATCACTCCTGGATATGGGGGGACTCAAAGACTCGCCAGACTGGTAGGCCCAGGAAAAGCCAAACAGTTGGTATTCACTGGCAAGAGGATCAGTGCCGTTGAAGCGCACCGGATTGGATTAGTTGATGAGGTATACGCTCCTGAAACGCTTCTGGACGAAGCGGTGAAAATGGCCAAAACAATTGCCGCCAACGCTCCCATAGCGGTACGCTATGCCAAAATACAGATCAATCAGAGTATGCAGATAAACAACGATATGGCAACGGCAGTTGAAGCTGGGTTATTCGGCTTATGTTTTGCTACCCAGGATCAGAAAGAAGGAATGGGGGCCTTCCTCGAGAAAAGAAAGCCGGCTTTCCAAGGCAAGTAAAGGAGGAGGTATATATGGAATTCGCATTTTCTAGTGACCAGGAGATGCTACGACAGTCAGTGCGTGATTTTGCTGAAAACGTCCTAGGCCCTGGAGTAGTGGATCGTGATGAAAAAGAATACTATGATCCCAATACCTTCAAAGCTATGGCAGATTTGGGTTTGACCGGCATACCCTTTGAGGAAAAATGGGGAGGGGCGGATATGGGCATGATTGCCTACGCTCTGGCTGTAGAGGAGATCGCTCGTATTGACCCCTCAGCAGCGGATACTCTTTCTGCCCATGTTAGCCTGTGCGCTTTTCCTATTAGAATGTTTGGTACTGATGAGCAAAAAGAAAAGTATTTGGTCCCCTTAGCAACTGGAGAGAAACATGGAGCTTTTGCTTTAACTGAACCTAATGCTGGTTCAGATGCCTTGGGAATGACTACCAAAGCAGAACTGGATGGGAACCATTACATTCTGAATGGACGCAAGATATTTATCACCAATGGTGCTGCTGCTGACACCTACATTGTGTTTGCCCGCACTGGTTCCAAGGAATTGGTTAGTAAGGCTTTCAGTGCCTTCATAGTCGAAAAGGGCACCCCGGGATTTAGTTTCGGTAAGTTCGAAAGAAAGATGGGACTTCGTGGCACCCAGAACTGTGATTTGATTTTCGAAGATTGTCGGATTGCTTCTCAAAACTTATTGGGGAAAGTCGGTGACGGATTCAAAATCGCCATGCAAACACTGGACGGTGGACGCATCGGCATCGCTGCCCAGGCAGTTGGTATTGCCCAGGGAGCTATGGAAAAATCCCTAGAGTATGCCAAAACCAGAGTTCAATTCGGCAAACCCATTGTCAAACTACAAGCCATAGCCTTTAAGTTGGCCGATATGGCCGTGGAAATTGATGCCGCCCGTTTATTGACCTACCGGGCTGCCTGGAATAAACAACAGGGACTACCGTTTTCCGTAGAAGCAGCGATGGCCAAACTTAAAGCTTCTGAGACTGCCATGGCAGTTACCAATCAAGCTGTGCAAATACATGGTGGGTATGGTTATACCCGGGAATACCCGGTTGAGAGAATGATGCGGGATGCGAAGATCACCGAGCTTTATGAAGGTACCAGCGAGATCCAGCGAGTGGTTATCAGCAATAACATGATTCGCTGAGTTGATGCGGGCTAGCGGTTTAACAATGAACAACCAACAAGATTGGAAGTGATAAGAATGGACTTATTTCTGCAAATCATAATCAGTGGCCTACTATTAGGGGGTATTTATGCTCTCATAAGTATAGGACTGAACATTATATTTGGAGTCATCAAGATAGTTAACCTTGCCCATGGTGACTTCCTTATGATGGCCATGTATGCATGTTTCTTCCTATTTACATTGAAAGGCGTTGATCCTTTCCTGGCTATTTTTCTAATTTTCCCGGCCTTCGTACTGTTGGGTGTATTTATATTCAGAGTTATGATAAAACCCTTACTGGGTTCAGCTGAAACAGAAGTGAATACCATTATAGCTACTGCAGGTTTGGGATTCGTGTTACAGAACCTGGCCTTAATGCTGTGGAAATCCGACATTCGAGCCATGGAAACCAGCATGACCGGACAAAGTTATGAATTCGCGGGCATTATGTTGAGTTCAGGAAGAACGTGGGCTTTCATAGTTTGTATCGTTGTAGCGATCGTTCTTTATTACGTTCTGATGTACACCAAGATAGGCAATCATATTAGAGCTGTTTCCCAAGACACTGATGCCGCCACTTTGATGGGTATCAACGTAGATAAGATCTATACGCTTACATTTGCCATTGGTATAGGATTGGTAGGGGTGGCCGGGGCTATACTCGCTCCCACCTACAACGTCTATCCTACTATTGGACTTTATTTCAACACTATGGCCTTCATAATTGTAGTCTTAGGTGGACTGGGGAGTTTTACCGGAGCATTGATAGGCGGCTTAATAATAGGACTGGTAGAATCCTTTGCCGGAGTGTTGGCCAGTGCTGAATTGGCACAGGTATTTTCCCTGTTGATATTCCTGATCATTCTGTTCGTAAGACCGGAGGGAATCATGGGGAAAGGTGCCCGAGTTTAATAGAAAGGAAGTGATGACATGAAAAAAGATAAAACACCGTTAATTTTGGGTATATTGGCAGTAATCTTGCTATTGGTGTACTTTTTACCCTTGCAGATATATGTCAAGCATATTTTAATACTAACTCTACTTTATGCTTTCTTAGGAACGGGATGGAATCTCATGTGCGGTTATGCCGGGCGGTTGTCGTTGGGACATGCAGCCTTTGTAGCCGTAGGGGCTTATACCAGTCTCTTGCTGTTCAAGAACTTTAATCTCACTCCCTGGATCGGTATGCTGGCAGGCGGCGTTGTGGCAGTATTAGTAATGCTGTTGATTGCTTATCCCAGCTTTAGATTCGGAGTTAAGGGACCGTACTTTACCTTGGGAAGTATTGCACTGGCTGAAATAGTCCACAATCTATTGATATACTTCCGAGATTATACCGGCGGATCCCTAGGAATGTCACTTCCTTATCAACCAACTTCACTGGCCTTATTCCAATTCGATGGCAAAGAACCTTACTACCTTATCATACTGGCATTTTGGTTGATAGCAGTCTTTATCACTTGGAAAATGGAAAGGACCCGCTACTATCTGGAAGCAATTCGTGAAGACGATGATGCAGCTGCTGCATTAGGTATCTCCGTAAACAGAAATCTGATCATTGCTGCCTGCATCAGTGCGTTCCTAGTAGCGATCGGCGGCACCTTTTATATACAGTACTACCGCTATATAGACCCCTATTCAATAGCTGGTTTCACGTTATCATTGAATATGGCTTTGGTAGTGGTAATTGGCGGCAGTGGTACGATTCTGGGACCAACCATAGGAGCATTTCTGTTGATCCCTCTGACCGAAGTATTGCGCATGACATTGGGAGCCTCTATGCCGGGCCTGCACCTATTCTTGTATGGCGTACTCCTGATTTTATGCATCATCTTCCTGCCCAAGGGAATTGCCAGTCTCCCAGGAGTAATAAGAGCCAGAAAGGCCAAAAAGGATGCTCAGGTGAACCAGGGTACCGAGGGGGTGCTATAGATGGCTGAAAGAGTATTAGTTGTAGATAATATTTCCAAGAGATTCGGCGGGCTGCAGGCCACCAATGAAGTTTCTTTCGACGTCAATAAGAACGAGATACTGGGGATCATTGGTCCCAATGGAGCCGGAAAATCAACCTTGTTCAATTTGATCACTGGTTTCTACTTCATCGACAGCGGAGCGGTGACCTACAAAGGAGAAAGGATCGACAAACTAACTCCGGATCAGATTTGCCATAAAGGTATAACTAGAACCTTTCAAGTTGCCAGACCTTTCGGAGGGTTAACGGTATTCGACAATATTTTGGTTGCCTGTTTGCCCAAGGCTAGAAAAGTAGCAGATGCGCGTGATCAGGTCAACGAAGTATTAAAAGTAGTAAGCCTGGACAAAAAGGCCTATTCACTAGGCGCAGATTTGACTACTCTCGAACGCAAACGACTTGAGCTTGGTAAAGCCCTTGCTACCAATCCGGAAGTCTTATTACTAGATGAAGTAATGACCGGATTGAAACCAAACGAAATGGACGAAATGATGGAATTGATCAAGGGACTAAAGAAGACTAAGACCATCGTCGTAGTGGAGCATGTTATGCGGGTAATTATGAATATAAGCGACCGTATTATCGTGCTTGATCACGGTCAGAAAATCGCCGAAGGACTACCTAAAGAAATCGCTGAAAACCCCACAGTGATTGAAGCTTATCTGGGAAGGGGGGCCAAGTAAGATGCTCAAAATTGAAAACCTCAATGTGTCGTATGGAGACACTCAAGTTATTTGGGATGTTAATTTGCAAGTAGAAAAGGGCGAGATCGTGACCCTTCTGGGCCCAAACGGAGCGGGAAAAACCACTTTAATGAAAACCATAAGCGGGTTAGTACCGGCGAAATCAGGCTCCATAACCTTTATGGGAGAGGATCTGATCAAGATCAAACCCTGGGATAGGCCGAAAAAGGGTATTGTGCTTATCCCGGAAGGACGTAAGTTATTCCCTAAAATGACTGTGGAAGAGAACCTGAATATAGCTGCCTGGAAAGAAGAAGGCAAAAAGGAAACTCTGGAGTGGATTTTTGACACGTTGCCTAAGTTGGCTGAGCGCAGAAAACAACTAGCCGGCACTTTAAGTGGCGGCGAACAGCAGATGTGCGCTATAGCACGGGGAATTATGGCCCAGCCCAAACTACTGATGTTTGACGAACCATCACTGGGCTTGGCGCCTCTTATAGTCGAACAAGTTTTTGATTTGATTCAAAAACTCCAAGGTAGGGGCATAACTGTCTTCTTTGTAGAACAGTTTGTTGAGCAATCCCTAAAAATTGCTTCTAGAGGATATTTATTGGAAGGGGGTCGCATAGTACTTCACGAAGAAAGTCAGGCCATGTTGAACAACGATTACGTACGCCAAGTTTACTTGGGCATAGCCTAAAGGAAAGAGGAGGTAAGGGTCTTGAAAAAAACTATTAGTATTTTTTTGTTAGCTGTATTTATGATGGTGGCAGTAGTTGGTTGTGCCAGCACCGATTCAGATGAAGGTCAAACCGCAGACGGTGACATCAAGATTCATGTTGGCATTACCGAACCCATATCAGGTGCTCAAGCTCCTTTGGGGCAGGCTGAATACGATGGCTTCCAAATGGCTGTTGAAATGATCAATGAAAAAGGTGGAGTTATGGGTCAATACCCCATAACCTATGATTTTGCCGATTCCCAGAGTGATCCGGCTGTCGGAGCATCAGAAGCGGAAAGATTGATAACCACCAAAAACGTACCAGTGATCATGGGTTCATATTCTTCAGCTATAGCTGCAGCTGTCAGCGAAGTAGCTGAAAGATACAAAGTGGTACTGTGGGAAATGTCAGGTGCTGCTGATTCCCTATTGCAGAAGGGTTACCAGTGGAGTTTCAGAAGCGAAGCTAATGCATCTGCCTGGGGAGCTGAATCAGTAGAATTTATTATCGGAAATGACGCCCAGGTTCAGGAAAAATTAGGCAAGAGCGCCAAAGACCTGAAGGTTGCCATTGTTCATGAAGACGGCCCTTATGGCACTGCTGTAGCTGATGGAAACGAAGCAACTGCGGAGAAATACGGCATGAACATCGTGCTTAAAGAAGCTTATTCTGCTAAAGCAGTTGACTTGTCCAGTATTATTATGAAGATCAAGGCTGCTGAGCCTGACGTTCTGTTGTTAACCGGTTATGTAAATGACGGTATTATGTTTAACAGACAGGCCAAAGAGTTGAATTTCACTGTACCGATCCTGATCACCCACAGTGGTGGCCACAGTGTACAAGCTTTTGTTGACGGCGTCGGAGCAGATGCTAACTTCATGTTGACCGTTGACCCTGTTCCATGTAATCCCAATCCAGAGGGATTCTCTGAAGAATACAAAGCTATATTTGAAGAGTTTGTAAAACGCTGGACCGATAAATACGGTGTACCTCCTTATCATCATGTTGAATATCGTCAATTTGCTCAGACCATGCTGTTCTTCAACGAAGTAGTTCCTGCAGCCATTGAAAAACATGGTGCGTTTACCGCTGAAGCCGTTGCTGATGCAATTAGAACAGCGGATGTTCCTGCTGAAAACAGTTTGATGGGACATGGAGCTAAATTCTCTACTCCCGAACAGCCTTGGACCGATCCCTGGCTGGGCAATCAACACACAGGCCAAAACTACGAAGCCCGGGCCTTCATCAACCAATACTTTGATGGAACCCTGGTAACGGTATGGCCGGAAAACCTTGCCAAAGAAGAAGCTGTACTATTCTTACCCGAAAGTCATCCTTTAGCTGCCAAATAGTTCGAACTACAGTATAGTTTCCCCAGCAGACCCTGTCTCTTGCATAGAAGACAGGGTCTGCTTTCTGTATATGCCCGTTATACTGTCATTCTGAGACGAAGTCGAAGAATCTTTACTGGTACCAGAGGGAAAGATCCTTCGGTCGTTCTTACCTCAGGATGACATTTTAAAAAGATCGTCACGGCTGATACACTTTCGGGGCATACCCATAGGGCACAGGCAGGCAAAACAGCACTTTTTCAGCAGTCCCAGACAGTGCTCTTCTATTGTTATTAATATCTTGCCATTTTGGATCTATTAGGACATAGACAAGGGGTACAGAAATAGTGAGAACTGCTCGAAGGAAAGTCGTAGAGAAATCATTATAAGGGGGATCCTGGCTTATTTATTACGAATATATTTAAGTGTTATATGGGGGCGGCTAGATTTTCGCGATTGGATTTCAAATTGTTTGAGGGATGAAATAAGTGGAGTGAGCTTGGTATGCCCATAGTTTCTAGTGTCAAAGTCTGGATAACGTTTATTTAATCTTTTGCCTACTTCTCCTAAAAATGCCCAACCATCATCGTCTGATGTTTCCGTTACGATCACCTTGATAGTCTCGATCAACTCATTAATACTGGCCATCCCATCTTGGGTGGGGGTCGGCCCTTCTTTTTTAGCATTATCCTGGGTCGGGGCGGCAGTTGGAGCGGCCAGGACTTCCAGATATTTGAACTTCTCACAGGCGGCTATAAAAGGAGTGGGGGTCTTTTTTTCGCCCATACCTATGACATACATACCATCCTCACGCAGGCGAGCTGCCAAGCGGGTAAAATCGCTGTCACTGGAAACTATACAAAAGCCGTCTACATTATCGGAATAGAGAATGTCCATAGCATCAATGATCAAAGCCGAGTCAGTTGAATTTTTACCAGTCGTATAGCTATATTGCTGAATGGGTGTGATCGAATAATTGAGGAGTACTTTTTTCCAGGAGGCTAACTGCGGTGTGGTCCAATCGCCATAAATTCTCTTAAAGGTAGGCGTACCATGGTTAGATATCTCATCAAAGATATACTTGATATACTTATCCGAGACATTATCGGCATCAATTAAAACCGCTATTTTCCTATCATTTTCCATAAATTATCTCCTCATCTTTGAACGTCATAACAAGTTTAATGTACCCGGTTTTAAACGTCAATGCAGCTCCATAGCTGGGGGTATGTGCTAACGATATAATTCGCCATTTTACTGCATCTTATGCCGTCGACTTCTGTTAGCATGATGGTGTCGTTATGTAAGGAGGTGTTTGCTTGCAGGAACGGGAGTTGTTCCAGGGATTGATGAAAGGCGGCGGGATCTTCCTGCTGGTCAAAGGTATATATCTGCATAGCTTATGGGGTATTGATACTCTGGTATACCAAGGCTACAGATACCATAATTGGCTGACGCCATCGGTTTATATAATAATGGGGATATTGCTGCTGGTAGGCTCAGCCACTATTACGCGATTTGCTTATACCGATAATGACGGTGAATGCTCTTGGTCGCCCATTGTACGGATGGGAGTTAAGCTGTTAGGTGTGTGGTTGATCTATCGACAGTTAATGGCGCTGGTTAGTATGGCGGATTATTGGAGAATCAGTTGGTCAGTACCTGAAATGACTCAGTCTGTCGGGGGAGGATACTGGATAATTCAGATGGTGATTGCTATGGCAGCACTGGTGTTAGGACTGGTGTTCATACGCTGCCGGCCTGAACTTAAAAGTAACCGGGGAGGGGTGCTATAATATGCTGCAGGAAAGAGATGTGTTTAGGGAAATAATGCGCCTGGTGGGCTTGGCCTTGCTGGTATATGGACTGTATACGGCGCTTCAGTACGGGCTTACTGTGTTATATTTCTCCCCTTATGATAGTATCAGTGCCAACCGGCTACTGTTGGTACCTCCTTTGGCATACGCCCTACTAGGATCGTTGTTTTTACTTAGTCCGGCATCTATAGCTGCCTTTGCCTATCCTAGTGGTCAAACAGGGGAGTGGAGCCACCGCCACATCCTTACTATAGGAATCAAATTATCAGGTCTGTGGCTAGTATTTGTCCATCTAGGATCTTTTCTGAAGCATTTGCAGCATCATCTGGTTCAGATGCCCCTAGTGGGACGCTATCAAGTCTTGACCCACAGTATATGGCCGGCTGTTGCTATCTATATTGCCATTATTATAATAGGTATGATTATGTTTCGCTACCAACCCCGGGGGACGGGAGAGGGAGAATGAAAAAATTGTATAACCCGGTTGTTTTGTCATTGCCGCACCCAACAGGAGACGCTTGTACTCACATGTAATCGCTAACAATCCTTAATGTTATAATAGAACACATAGAGGTGTCAATACAGTATTTTGATTTACTTTCTAATTGGTGTATAATAATAGATGATTGATTCTAATTTGTATGAGAATTGGTCGTATGAGCAAATGGGAGGAGAGTTACTACATGGATCTGGTCAATGAACAAGTAATGCACAAGGTTTTCGGCAGGGGAAAGGTTGTTAAATGTAACAATTCGTTTATAAAAATAGATTTTCCAGTCGGGAAGAAAAAGTTTGTTTTTCCGGATGCATTCGAAACATTCCTTACGCTTACTGATCCAAAATCTGCTAAATTTGTTGAAAAAATCGTACAAGAAAAGAAAAAGGCATACCAGGAAGAAAAAAAGAGGCTTAACACATTTAAGCCTTTGGAAAATGAAAAAGGGCGACGTTTCCTGGAACGAGAGAGACTTCAGGAAATATCTAAAATCCCTAAACCCCAACATTGCGCACAGTCAGTATTTTGGTGTACGAGCCAAGAACTGGATAGTGTTTTTGCGAAAGGGAATATTTTCACAGGTGAAATTAAAAGCGGTAAGGAAAAAGGGCAACCCAAACGACTGGCCCGAATTAGTCAAAATAGTGCCTGTCTCTTAACAACCCGAGATTCTGATGCGCCCGAAAAGAATAGACGTATCATAGGTGTATTCATGGTGACCGAAAAGTTTAACAGTAAGCAGTGTGTGGATGGATATATCCCTGCTCATTCGGAATACAGGCTCCGCCTTTCTGAGCAGGAAGCAGAGAAGATGCTATTTTGGAACTATTATGTTGACACCAGATATCCGCACAAGATGACCTGGAATACCGGACGGCATCGCTATTTTGATAATGAATGGATGGCCCAAATCTTGCGGGATATCATTTCTATTAAAAAGAAGCCTCAGGAAATAGAGAATGCCCAAAGGTTTTTTGAATACTTTTGTCGCATGAATCAGATAGATAAGGAAGAATTACCCAAGCCTAATGGTGCTTTGATGTAACGTTCCTTGTTGGGTGTAATCTGACCTAATAAATGTGTTAGAATTAGCGTACATCGCAATTCACAGTAAAAGGAGTCGTTGATCATGGGCTGGAGTATTACACAGTTTAGAGGCGAAGAAATAATCGAAATAGCACTGCAGATGGAAGAGTCAGGCAAGTTGTTTTATGAAAAAGCTTCTCAGGTGGCTGAAAATGCTCAATTGAAGGAAATGCTGATCTTCCTTGCTCAAGAGGAAGATAAACATATCCGGGACTTTACCAAGCTGGGAGAAAAGCTCAATTACCACTTCCGGCCGGGGGAATCCTATGCCGGAGAATACGAAGATTATGTCAGGTCATTGGTAAACAGCCATATTTTTAATATCAACCAGGTAGAAGATCTGGTGAAAGAGGCCCAAAATGATAAAGACATTCTTCAGTTAGCACTCAGTTTCGAAAAGGATTCCATCATCCTATTCCAGGAGTTCAAAAACATGGGCAACCAAGCCGCTCAAGAGGTCATAGAGGAATTGATCGATGAAGAAAGAGGACATATAAAGAGAATAGGTGCCATGTTAAAAGATATGTAAGGATAATAGTTCATGCTAGCCGGTTAGGATTTTGATCTCGACCGGCTTTCCCATGAAGAAGTATTCCGCAATGTAAGGAGTGCGGTAAATGGGCAATAAGAAATATCAGCTTTGATACTTGCCATTTTAGTGTGTCCCCAATTGACATTGGTAGATACCTGGTATATACTTATTTTAGAGGTGATTAAGGTGTACACAACCATTCAAAAATGGGGAAATAGCCAGGCTGTACGTATCCCTAAAAGTATTTTGGAAAAGGCTAAACTTCAAGAAAGTGACCAGGTGGAGCTTAGGGTTCAAGAAGGCAATGTTATTATTATTCCGGTGGGTAAACGGAAGTCACTTGCTGAACGAATTGCAGAATACGAAGGTGATTATGTATGTCAAGAATGGGACACTGAAAAACCCGTGGGCAAGGAGATTTGGTGATGTCTTATATACCTGAACAGGGTGATATTATATTTTTGAATTTTGATCCCCAGATTGGTCACGAGCAAAAAGGCAAAAGACCTGCTTTTGTCATAAGTAATAATGTTTTTAACCGCTTTACTAAGCTTGCCATTGTTTGCCCTATTACTAACACAGATAGGGATTTTCCTCTCCATGTCCGATTGGATAAAAGAACAAAAACAACTGGCGTTATTATGTGTGAACAAGCAAAATCGCTAGATGTATCAGCAAGGGGAATTAGCTTTGTAGAAAAGGTTCCCAAAGACTTAGTGAAAGAAGTTATTGATATTATCACCTCTTCTGTTGAATTGATTTAGTAGAACATAGTAGAATGGAGAACCGTCCCCTGTTCTACCATTATCCTATTCCAGGAGTTTAAGAACATGGGCAACCAAGCCGCTCAAGAGGTCATAGAGGAATTGATCAGCGAAGAAAGAGGGCATATCAAGAAAATAGGTGCCATG
>CAZTZX010000040.1:0-2492 GCA_964618175.1 uncultured Syntrophomonas sp.
GTTTTTAGCACACTCACTCTTTCACCCGTGACATCAATGTCACGCACTCAACATGGCTGGTCCAGGGGAACATGTCTACAGGTTGAACTGACTCAATTCTATATGATGATTCGCAGAGGATTTTTACATCTCGGGCCAGGGTGGCGGGATTACATGAAACGTAGGTGATTTGCGGAATATCTTGTTCGATGATGGTTTTAAGCAGGTCTTGATGACATCCGGCCCGGGGAGGATCCAATATAGCGATATCGAAATCCTTTTTTAAATCGGGTAGCACTCTTTCGCAGGCACCGACAATAAATTCGCAGTGGGACCTATGATTGAGAGAAGCATTGATGCGAGCATCTTCGATACTGGGATTAAATTCATCTATGCCAACCACATCATTATTATTGCCTGCTGCATAAATAGCGATGCTCCCGGTGCCGCAGTAGGCATCCAGAATGCTTTTCCCTGGCTGAATGGTTTTCTTTACTTCATCATATAATTTTACGGTCTGCTGGTTATTGACCTGAAAAAAAGCCAGAGGGGATACCAGATAACGCCTTTCTCCCATAATAAATTCCATTTTGTCACTGCCAAAGACATGACTAAGTTCATTGTCCTGGTAAATGAAAAGAGATTCCAGATCCGGATACCCTTTTACCAGGCTCTCCAGTCCTGCCTTATTGACTGGTCCTTCCATTATGACAAAGAGCTGCCCTTGGGAGTCCAGCCGGATCATAACCTGCTGTCCACAATTTATGCCGGTCTCATTTAAGTTACCGTTCAAAAACTGACTGAATTCTTTGATTTTAGGCGCTATGATCAAGCAATCACCAATAGCCAGATGCCTGCGGCTATCCAGCTGGTAATAGCCCAGCTTTTTCTCGCCTCCTATATCCCCCACCTGCCAGGTAACTTTATTCCGATAATACCAGGGGTTATCCATGCCTATAACATCGTGTATGGAGACTTCTTGCTGTCCGATCCTCTGAAGCGCATCAGAGACAACTTTCTTTTTTAGAAGCAACTGCCGCTGATAGTTTACGTGTTGGTAAGCGCAGCCGCCGCATTGATAATAGTGCTGGCAAGGAGGATCGACCCGGTCGGGAGAAGGAGTGATGATTTCTCTTATCAGTCCGCGGGAAAAACTCTTTTGATCTTTTATGATCTCCATCGATATTTCTTCGCCGGGGACAGCAAAAGGGATAAAAACAGCTTTGCCGTCCTTACGCACCACGCCTTCACCTCGATGGGTGATCCCATCAACTAGATAACTCATTTGTTGCTCCTGGGCTCATTTAGCTTCAGGTGGTTCATTCCTTTTCCGCCCCGGTCAAAGGCAGTATCTTTTCCGCCTGAAAATATACCAGATTGACATTTACGGCCTCTGGATGTCCGTGAGTGCGGCGGATCAGTGAACGGACCAGTTCTGTGTTACGCTCTTCCCTACTTTTTTTCAAATACAAACGTTTGCCTTTCCAGCCTGGTCCCTGTTCCATAAAAAGATATACCGCGTAGGGATTTTCCTGCACATTTGCATAGCTTAAACGATCGGCCATCAATAGAGCGATCTCCTCTCCTTCGATCAGGTGTGGCTTACTGTAAATGGCTGCATCAACTCTGCCTTTGGCATCAGCTGTAGATAATACCGCGGTACCCTCATGACCGGCAAAATATTCTTTTAACATAGTCATTTCCCTTCCCTGGTTATTCGGTAATCATTTAGCATATAGAACATATCGTAAGCTCATATTATCAGCAATGCTGATCCACTTCAACATTATGATGGCCCCTAGTGTGAATGCTCAGTGGTACAGTAAAACGAGATGACACAGTAATAGCTTTGTGGAAGCAATGGCGTAAAGAAAAGCGGGAAGAAAATCTTCCCGCTTTTAGTAGCTTCTCTATTTATTATTGACTATTGATTCACTGCCCATTCCAATCCGCGGCGAAAGGCTGCCAGGTTTACATCCAGGGCTTTGGCAGGTACTAGGTCGCGGATGGCTGCTTCTACCCGTTCGGGAGGAAGATTTATAACTTTACTCAAGATCCCTACCAGGACCACGTTAGCCGCTTTTACATTTCCACATTCTATGGCAGTTTGCGTGGCGTTGGCTACAGTAGTTTTGGGCTTGAATTGAGCAATACGGTCAATAATATCTTCTGGATATTTCATTTTACCGCTCATTACCGGCAATGGATCCACTCGTTCATCATTGATTATCACTATTCCATCCGGTTTTAGATAATCCAGCCAGCGAGCCGCTTCCAATTTCTCGAATGCCAGGAGTACATCAGCTTCTCCTTTAGGAATGGTGGGAGAATATACTTTTTCCCCGTAGCGGACTTCGGAGACCACGCTACCGCCGCGCTGTGCCATTCCATGGACTTCGGTGACTTTTACATCATGGCCTAGATCCACAGCTACCTGCGCAATAATGCGGCTGGTCAACAAAGTACCCTGTCCCCCAACTCCGGTAATCAACACATTCATAATCTGGCTCATT
>CAZTZX010000040.1:2592-5809 GCA_964618175.1 uncultured Syntrophomonas sp.
ACTGCTCGTACCAGAGCCTCAATATCCAGTTTGTTGGTGGAGCTCTTTTTAATGGTCACTCCGGTAGCAGGGTGATCCTGATGCCCGGTCATAGCCGTGGTGTCATTATCGAGAATCAGGATAGTAGAAGTTCCCTGGTTATACACAATATCGATCAAGGGCGTAATACCAGAATGAACAAAGGTAGAATCACCTATTACGCCTACCATTTTGGAGGCAAATTCTTCGCCGCGAGCCTTCTCCATGCCCATGGTCATACCGATACTGGCGCCCATACATACACAGGCATCCATAGCTTCCAGAGGACTCAGAGCCCCCAAAGTATAACAGCCTATGTCACCCATGACGGTCACCCGACGCTTGCGCAAGATGTGGAAAACACCGCGATGCGGACAACCCGGGCACAATAAGGGAGGCCGGGGCGGAATCTGTGTGTTCAATCCACTGTCTGTCGGCAAAACTTTGTCAGCCAAGCGCTGCGCGATCATTTCCGGACTGTATTCCCCTAACAGGGTAAATATTTCTTTACCTTCAGCGGCGATTCCCCAGGCTTTTAATTGCTGTTCGATGACCGGTTCCAATTCTTCAACTACCACCAGCCGTTCTACCTGTTGGGCAAATGAAGTAATGAGGTTTTTGGGCAAGGGGTTTACCAGGCCCAACTTCAATACCGACACGTTAGGAAGAGCCTCGCGAACATACTGGTAGGCTACTCCACTGGCTATGATGCCCAGCTTCTTGTCGCCCCACTCGATACGGTTCAATGGAGTGGTTTCAGCGTAGTCACTTAAGGCAAGCACACGCTTTTCTACTTCGACATGTCGTCCTTTGGCATATCCGGGCAGCATAACGTACTTAGGAGCGTTCTTTTTATATTCCTTTAATACCAACTCACCCCGTTCCCCTTCTTCAACCAGGGTCTGGGAGTGGGATAGCCGGGTAGTGACCCGCAGCATCACCGGGGTATCAAATTGCTCACTTATTTCAAAAGCCAGAGCAGTATAATCCTTGGCTTCTTGACTGTCAGACGGTTCAATAACCGGCAACTTGGCAAACTTGGCATAACCTCGGTTATCCTGTTCATTTTGGGAAGAATGCATGCCGGGATCATCTGCCGACACAATGACCAGGCCACCATTTACTCCGGTGTAGGCCACGGTATAAAGCGGGTCAGCAGCTACATTGATTCCCACATGTTTCATGGCAACCAGAGTTCGCGCTCCGCCTATGGAAGCCCCAATACCAACTTCCAGAGCTACTTTTTCATTGGGGGCCCACTCGGCATAAATGTCATCATAGCGTGCCAAATTGCTAACAATTTCGGTACTGGGTGTACCGGGATATGCGGTAGCTACACTGGCACCCGCCTCATAAGCTCCCCTGGCAATCGCTTCATTTCCGATCAGCAGTCGTTTCATCCTCTATATCCTCCTCGTCCCCTTGACAGCAGTAAAAAGCTATTTCCCCATCAAATTGATGTCAGTTGTTAATCTAAACAGATCCAAATCTGATGATAACATATCTAATTAATGGCGTAAATGTCGGCTGGTTGGTCAATTATACCAAGAACTATTATGCCATTTCCACACGGCTTCGCTCACCGCCCAGGCCATTCCATATACTGGTCCCAGGCTTCCTGTGTTGCTGCGCAGATGCTGTTTCTGGGCGCGCGTTCCTACCACTCCGGTTATGGAAAGATGCCCTATAGGAGGCAACCGCCTGGACAAAGCTTTGCCGGGCAGCAAGGCCCCTTGGCGAAGTCGGATAAAACCCAGCTCATTATCATTTCCCACAGAGGCATCTATGGCAATTTCCAGATGGGCGGGATGAAGAGCATAAATATAGTCAAGTCTGCTCACCAGATTGCGGGCATGGAGAGGTTCTGCTAAGGTGCCGTAAACATTTAAATATGGCATTTTATCCTTTAACAGAGAACCGGTGAGTGGCCCAAAACTGTCCAGGATATGGCGGTCGGAGCCAATACAAAGGAACAGTGGGGGTTGGCTTCGATCAGATAAAATTATCTGCAGAGCATCGGCTAGTTTATCTATTATATCGGGTTCATCATATAGCCCTTGGCCGATAATCATTAGGACAAATTCTCCAGTACTGTCTGCAATGCGTTAATGAAACGAGTATTCTCCTCAGCGGTTCCTATGGTTACCCGAATATAGGTGGGATAACCAAAAATATTACCGGTTCGCACAATTACACCCATTTGCAGGAGTTTATCAAATACCAGACGGCAATTCTTACCGGTATCTAGAAAAACGAAATTGGCCTGGGTAGGAACATAGCTTAACCCCATAGACTCCAGCTGTTCATACAGATACTGCTTGCCTTTTCCATTTAAGGCCTGGCTGGCCTGTAGATGCTCGATATCATCCAGGGCAGCAAGGGCAGCAGTCTGGGCCACGGAGTTGACATTAAATGGCTCGGTCACCCGCTCGATGGCACTGGCTATTTCCGGTGTTGTAAAGGCATAACCAATGCGTAAAGCCGCCAGACCATATATTTTAGAAAAAGTCCGGCAAACGATAACATTCTTACCGGAGGAAAGGTAACTCAAACCGCTTACAAAGTCGGAACTATCCACATATTCACTGTAGGCCTCATCAAATACCACCAACACATAATCAGGTACTTCTTCCATAAATCTATCCAACTGTTCCTTAGCAACAATAGTACCGGTAGGATTGTTGGGATTGCAGAGATATATCACTTTGGTTCGTTCGTTTATGGCCGTTAGCATGGCCGGCAAATCGAGGGCAAAACCACGCAGTGGAACCTGTACACAAACTCCATCCATGACCGTGGCGGTAAACTGGTACTCGGAAAAGGACGGTTGGGGCAAGACCACCTCATCACCGGGATTCAGGAAGGTCTCGGCAATCAGTTTCAATAATTCATCGGAACCATTACCGATCAGAATAGTGTCCATAGGCTGGTCAAATAACTCGGACAGCCTTTTTTTAAGCTCAAAACTATTACTGTCTGGATAGATGTGCATCTGGCCGATTATTGATGCGGCAGCCTTTTGGGCTAATGGTGAAGGCCCCAGCGGGTTTTCATTGGAAGCCAGTTTAATAATGTCTTCCAGCCCCAATTCTCTTTTGACCTCGTCGATGGGTTTACCTGGTACATAGGGTTTTAAGTTAAATATGGCCGATCTGGCTCTAGACTCAACAAACCGATTCATAGTAATCACCTTTTATTT
>CAZTZX010000040.1:5909-17703 GCA_964618175.1 uncultured Syntrophomonas sp.
GATGTATTTCCTTATTATAATATTTTAGTGAGTTCGGTATGGTTTTATTATCAGCAATACTATCAGCGCGATACTTTTTGCTTCCCACCGTAAATGTCCACGGTCCGCTGACATATGTGGGTATACTGGCCGTATATACCTGAGTTATGGGAAAGACACTTTTCATATTCTTATAGGTATTCTGGAAGTACTCCGCATAAAACAGCGGTGACTCTGATTGAACTACCAGCATTCCTTCATCATCAAGCAAGTTGTCAAGATCACGATAGAACTTTTCGGTAAACAGCTGTTCAGCAGGCCCTACCGGATCCGAACTGTCCACGATAATAACATCATAGGGTCCCTGCTGGCCACGGGCAAATTCGATCCCATCGGCTATGTAAAGGTTTAAGCGCTCATCGGAAAAAGCCGAGGCAACCTGAGGAAAAAAGCGCTTACTGGCTTTTATCACCTGCTCATCGATTTCCACCATATCGACCGTACGCAGTTCGGGATGGCGCACCACTTCGCGCAGGGTTCCACCGTCCCCTCCCCCAATAATCAAGACTCTTGCCGGGTGGGGGTGACTTAATAGGGGCACATGGACGATCATTTCGTGATAAATAAACTCGTCTTTCTCCGCAATCTGCAAACAACCATCCAGTATTAGAGCTTTTCCAAATTCCACCGTTTCCACCACATCCAGTTTTTGAAAAGGAGTAGTTTCTTGATGCAGGATACCGGTTATTCCCCAGCGCACTTCATAGCCCGGGGTATGTGACTCATAAATCCAGAAATTGCTCATCTTCGGATTCCTCCTTAGCTTCAGTTTCTTGGACACTAGTGCACAGGAGTTCCTCAATGAATTGTATTGAGGCATCTACTTGGGTTTGATCGTTCACATCCGTGTTCAAGATAAGATTCTTTATCAGGTCATTGTTTTCTTCACTCATCGAAGTATTGACCCATCTATGCAAAACATTAATCAGCGACCGCTGTCGATTGGTTACTACCACACAATCTAAGAGATCTAGAAGGAAATGCAGTTCTTCAGTATTCAGTTTATTCAATAACGTCTGGTGTGTAATCAGACTGGCAGTCTCATCATAGATCTTTTTCTTCTCCATTAAAGAGAGATCCTTTCTGCATTCTTCATCACCTGACGCTGCATATCAAAGACTATCGGTATCCTCACCCCACTGCGCCCGTCACGGTTTTTTTCAATATGCAGATAGTAATTGGGATTACGATATTTTTTCAGTTCCTCGTTTTCCTCCAGCTCATCCCGGGAAATAGGTGCCAGTTTCAGCATTAGGTCAGATTCGTTTTTCATACGTTTGGCACCTTGTAACGAACCATCCGGATTAAGCTGTACCAAACACATAACCACAATTTTAAGGTTTTGAGCCAGCATTTTCAGAGTTCTGACAATCTGCTCGAGCATCTGCCACTCTTGCAAGCGGGGATCGATCTTATCCATTCGGCCAATATAGTCAACGATCATCATATCTATATTTTTCTGGGTCTTGAACTTGCGGGCCACTGAAATAGCCTTTTCCGGGGTCAGATTTGGGCAGGGATAAGAATAAAAACCGCTTTCCCGCAACCGCGAATATCCCTTCAGAATTATGGACAGTTCATTCTCGTTTATATCACCGCTGCGAATTTTGTCATGCTCTATACCGCTTAAAATCGATCCCCAGCGCAGAGCGATCTGTTCCCGGCTCATCTCTGTATTGAGGTACAGGACTGTTGAATTATGATCTACGGCCACCGATCGAGCCGCATGTAGGGCAAAGGTAGTCTTGCCATGTCCGGTTTGGGCACCTAATATAATGAGATCACCGGGCTTATATCCCAGAGTAATATGATTCAAGTCATCAAAACCGGTCGGCAATCCATACAAAGGCATGACTCCGCGATACTTTTCTCTTATCTCCTTAAACTGCAGAAAGCGGCGTTCAACTTCCTGGTAACCCAGAGTAGCCACATCAGCCGGGGTATCAATATTATCATCAGCATCCAGAGCAGTTAAGTTCGTCAATTCCTCTTCAGCTAACATAAGAATATCGTCAGCTTCCCGGTCTTTACCTTCAGTCAGTGTCTGGGTACTGCGGCGTAAAAAGGCCTCGAACTTCCGTAGTCTGGACTTATCTTTAACTCGCTTCACCCAATAACGAATATTTTCGTCATCAATATACTGCTCAGCAATGTATTTTACTTCTTCTATATCCCGCGGATTGGTCAGGATACCTAGACTATGACCCTCTTTGAGAAGTTCAACATAAGTGGGACGAATCTCTCTTTCAAACAGACTGGAGGTGAGTTCAAAAATTGTGGCATGGCGGGGAGAATAAAAATCCACAGCCTTAAGCTGATGATAAGCTTCCACACAAGCCTCTTCAGAATGAAGCATAGAGGAGAGGACCCGACGCTCGCTTTCTAAATCATATAAAACTTCTTCAGAATACGACTGTGAAAAGGCTTGATTCAAAGGCTTAGCACCCTCCTAACAAAAAATCGGGATATTAACCCCGATTCTTATTATACAATACTTATGAATTACTTTTTAGTTCTTCCAGACGCGCTGGGGAAACATATATTTCATAATCAGTCGGTTCCGGTGGCTTTTTGTAAGATGGTTTATCAGACTTATGGCGCTTCTTATGCTCTTTTAACTCGCGGTCGGCATCCTCCGGCAACCTGATTTCCTTGGTCATCCAGTTGTAAAGCACACTGTCGATATATTCCAGACCTCCGTTTTTGGTGCGCTGGCACATTATCTCACCGGCTTTCATGATCATCAAATGAGAAAAGCCCCAATCGTAGCGCCACTTATGATAAATATTCTTGCGTGCTTCAGCATTCATATCGATGCCAGTAAACTTCCCAAATTCCATGGCATCAGGATCGAACTGGTTATGGGGTAGTTTACTAACGGACTTATCGTCCACAAACTTCTTAAAATAGTTTTCTAAACCATCCACACTGTTAATTGAATACTCATTTAAGTCTTTGGCAATGCGCGAGATATGCCGGGGATTATAAATATTTCTCTCAAAGCACATCTCCAACATACATAACAAGAAATCAGGCGTCATAGCCAATTCTTCCAGCCAGCGTTTTAATTCGTTGGCCATTTTAACACTCATCAAATTACCAGTCTTTTTAGATATAAAGTCGGCTACCTTCTTGAATTTCCCATCAGACTGGGATAACATATCCGGAATACTGCGGTTCTTTTCTTCTTCCAGAGCCAGTTCCAATTGCTCGATCTTAAGGCGATACCCGGTCATTAGATCATCGACAGGGGCACCCGAATCAGCGGTCAGCAAATGGTGATCACGAATGATCAATTCTTCCAGTTTACTGAACAGTGGTTCTAGTTCCACCCGTTTGTCATTAAAGCTACCGCCTTCACCCTGTAGATCTAGAAGTGACAAGCGTTGCAAACGATTCAGGGTTCGCGATAATTTCTGTTTGCTGATCAAAGGACACAACTGTAGAACTTGTCCCACGCTTACTCCATTTTGATAGAGCGGTTTGGAATGTTCAAATGTATAGAAGATAGCAGCAAAAACTCCAATGTCTTCAATAGTGATGTCGAGTTCTCGACCATAACAGAACAGTACTGCGGGAACATTAGCTTGTCCCCAACGAAGAATTTCCACAGAAGCAGATAAGTTGTGCATGAATTTTCCCCCAGGGTTTGAAGTATAAAAAGTATAGCACTGTCTGGTTAAAGCAAACAAGGAGCAAGAATATTGGAATTGATTTCAAATAATCTGATTGCAGACAATAAACGACCACCAAGGGAGCAGGTCATCCTTTCAAGTCTAGTTTGAAGTTTGACTGGCGGAGATTTCCATCATCTGCTTAGCCAAAATTAAAAGCCGCACCATTAGGCACGGCTTTGCTCTTAAACAATTGTTGGGTTAGCGTAGGGCTGAAGAGATCTTTTCCATCTTTTCGATCAACTCATCATAATTATTAGCAGTCCAGTTTTGCTTAAACAATTCATTTAGCTTGGAGCGTAATTCCAGATACATCTGCTCAGCGAGCAAAGCTTTACTAAGATCGTCTCCCTTAAAATCTGTCATAGGTTGGGTTCGATCACTGGGAGTCAATACATGTTCATCCATCCAGTCGGGAATGTGAACCGGTAAACGCAGTTCCTGGCGAATGCATTCAGCCAGAACTTGCTGACCCTGTTCTTCACCATGCACAAGAAATATGCCTTTGGGAGCAACGGCAAAATGTTTCAGCCAGTTTAACAACCCAGCCTGATCAGCATGAGAAGAGTACGATTCCATACTGCGGACTTCCGCCTTGACGGCCACCTGTTCACCGTGAATAGTCACTAGTTTCTCCCCATCGACAATACGCCGGCCTAGAGTTCCTTCAGCCTGGAAACCAATGAATAATATGGTGCTCTCGGGACGCCATAGATTGTGTTTGAGGTGATGCTTTATGCGTCCAGCATCGCACATCCCACTGGCAGAAATAATGATACTGTTCCCCGTTACGCTATTAAGTTGAACCGATTCTTCTTGGGACGGAGTAAATTTCAAGTTGGGCAGCTTTAGGGGATGGTTCCCTTCAGCTAGCATCTGTGTAGCTTCATTGTCATAGTGATCTATATGCTTTTCAAATATCTGCGTAGCAGCTATCGCCAGGGGACTATCGATATAAATATCGATGCCTGGATCCAGTTCTCCTTGCAGGTAGAGCTGGTTTAAGTCATAGAGTATGTCCTGAGTACGCTCCACGGCAAAAGCAGGTATTATTATATTCCCTCCTCTAGCCACGGCCTCTTTGATAGCCTGATTTAATTCATCCAGTCGTTTATCAAGGTTTTTATGCAATCGACTGCCGTAGGTTGACTCCATGACCACGTAGTCGGCATCTTCTATCATGGTAGGGTCTTTGACAATAGGCTTATTAAGATTACCTAAATCGCCCGTAAACACTAGTTTTACGGATTTTTCATTTTGTTCTGCCCACAACTCAACTATACAGGAGCCCAGAATGTGCCCGGCATCCCGCAATCTCACTTTGACAGCCGGAGCCAGTTCTATGATCTCATCCAACTGCAGATAGCGAAACTGTTTCAGTGACTCCAAAGCATCTTCCACAGTGTAGATAGGTTCAATCAATGATTTACCGGCACGCTTAAACTTGCGGTTTTTGCGCTCCACTTCGCATTCTTGAATATACCCTGAATCAGGCAGTAGAATACTGGCCAAGTCCTGCGTAGGTTTACTGCAGTAAATTGGTCCACTAAAGCCATTTTTACAAAGTTTGGGGACTAATCCGATATGATCGATATGGGAATGGGTAAGAATAAGAAAGTCTATGGATTGGGGATCAACACCGAAATCCTGGTAATTGCGTTCTTTGATTTGCTTGGGACCCTGAAACAGCCCACAATCTATGGCAAAGCGGGTGCTTCCAGTATCTATCACAAAAAAGGAACCGGTCACTGTTCGCGTAGCGCCTAAAAAAGTTATTTTCATGTTTGTGTATTATCCTCCAAATAGTTGCGGTAGTTAACAATATAATATGTTTATTATACCGCAACGATTTGTCGGGCGTCCTTCTTTTTTCCCAATTTGTTATATTCCTGTTGAAAGTTTATTACTTCCCTGCGAATGACAGTAGGATTGCCTTGCTTAAAAGCTTCCTCAAGGTTCTCAAAACTGATGCGGCCAAATTCGCGGACTACTTCGTTACTATCCAGGTCATCCACAACTTCCAGGTAGCGATTATGAACTTGCTCGAATATTGCATAATATAGTTCCTTTATTTGGCTAATTCGTTTTTGCAACGGAGCAATATCAAAGTCATCACGCTCTACTAGAAAGATTATACTGTGCAAGAGGTTGGCCAATAGTTTGTTCTGGAATATGGCTACCATTACTTCCCGGCGGTATTGTTTGGTCAGAACATAACGGGCGTATTCTCTCACCTCTTTTTTCCCAGAAGGAGTCAGAAGTTCGAGCATATTGATAATTTCAATGTCCCCAGCAGTTATGTCAGCAAACACACGAAAACCTCCTTTAGCTGTCTAAAAGAGGTTTCCACCTGCAGACTTTAATTCCTTTAGTTAATTATCGTAATATTAATAGGCATTTCTAATGTTTTCGTCCCATTTCACCATAAAGCCTTTGCGAATTTTGCCATTTAAGCAGGTTGATGTCGACGCAGGAAATTCCCCATTCTTTCGATAGCAGTTTCAATATTAGGAATGCTGGCGGCATAACAACAGCGAATAAACCCTTCGCCATTACTGCCAAAAGCATTGCCCGGCACTACTGCCACCTGTTCCTCGGCCAGCAACAGTTCGCAAAAATCTTCACTATTCAGGCCGGAGACCTTAATGGATGGGAAACAGTAGAATGCTCCTTTAGGTTCGAAGCAGTCCATCCCGATCTCTCGGAATCCTTTAAGTATTATTTTGCGGCGGTTGTTATAATCGGTCACCATTTTGACCATTTCAGTATTCCCATTGCGCAGCGCCTCTATTGCGGCTTTTTGACCCATAATAGGGGCACACATTATAGTATACTGATGCACCTTATTCATAGCCGCGATCAGGTCCTTATTCCCGCAGACATAGCCAATTCTCCATCCAGTCATAGCATAAGCCTTGGAAAAACCATTCATCACCAGAGTGTGGTCACGCATACCGGGAAATGAAGCAATGGAAACATGTTGACCCTGGTAGGTAAGTTCACCATATATTTCATCAGATATAACAATCAAATCATGTTTTATAATAATATCCACCAAAGCCTGCAGATCATCAGCTGTCATTATGCCACCGGTGGGATTGTTGGGATAGGCCAAAACCAGTACTTTACTGCGAGGAGTAATACAGCTTTCTAAAACATCCGGTTTCAGGCGGTATTCATCTTGGTCATAAGTTGGTACCGGCACCGGTTTACCATAGGCCAGGGTAGCACCCGGCGCATAGGAAACAAAGCACGGCTCAGGCACCAGTACCTCATCTCCCGGTTCCAGCAACACCCGCAGAGCCAAATCAACCGCTTCACTAACCCCTATAGTAACCAGGACTTCATTGACCGGCGAATACTCAACCCCGATCTTCCTCTTTTGATAGGCGGCTATCTCTTCCCGCAGTTCCAGAAGGCCGGCATTGGAAGTATACATGGTATAGCCTTTCTCCAGGGAATAAAAACATTCTTCCCTGATATGCCAGGGGGTAATGTAATCTGGTTCCCCTACTCCCAGAGAAATGGCTCCTTCGGTCTGAGTTACCAAATCAAAAAATTTGCGTATCCCCGAGGGAGGTATAGAGGTAACGACCTGAGAAATATATTTGCTCATATCGCTCACGGACTAACCACCAACCTTCGATCCTGTTGGGGTTCCTCAAATATGAAATTATCCTGCTTGTAACGCTTTAATACAAAATGGGTAACCGTGCTCTGCACCTGGTCAAGGGTGGAGAGTTTATGGGAAACAAACCAGGCAATGTCTTTCATTGTTGCGCCTTGAACGGTCACTGACAGATCGTAGGTTCCACTCATGAGGTAAACACAGCGCACTTCAGGAAAACGGCTAATGCGTTCCGCTGTGCGATTAAAACCTACTTCTCTTTCCGGAATCAGTTTTACATCGATCATAGCGGTTACTCCGTCTGCTCCCATTTTATCCCAATCAATGATAGCATTGTAACCTAATATGACCTTATCTTTTTCTAAATTTGCCAGTCTATCAGCTATATGCCCCTCATCCTGTTCAAGTATGGTGGCTAGGGTTTTAATACTGATCTTGGCATCACTTTCCAAAAGACTAAGCACCTTTTTTTCCAGTTCCATGTCCGTCCTCCTTCATCTTCATTCTGATGATAAAAACAAAAAATCTCATCCCCTAGTAAAGGGACGAGAATTTACCCGCGGTACCACCCTAGTTGGCCTATGCCCACTTGAGCCCGGTAACGGCGGGTACCGTCTGATTTGGTATGGTTGCCCATAGTACATCAGCACTCCCAGGTGGCCTTCACTGTGTCCAGTTACCGGTTTTCAGCTGCCCCGGCTCTCTGCTAACCTTCTCACAATTTATCATCTGGTCATCGTGTTACTATGCTAATTTTAATATATCCTAGCACTGCCAGGGCCTGCCGTCAAGGGACATTTGACCAGGCAGCTTGCTTGCTTCGCCAGTATTCGCCATCCCAGGTAAACATTTTCTGAACTATTCTAGCATGGCCTGCATATTATTACTCTAGACTTTCATCCGGAGGTGTACAATATGAATACCACCTATTGGTTAACGCTTGAAGAACAAAAAGTAGCTGAACGGGTAAAAAGATATTTTAGATCCAGCCGGATGACCTTTCGAGAAAAACTCTTTCACGCCCTGCTGATTGCCCAGCATGATCTGGAAGGCCAGCATTTTTGTTCGGAAGATGAACGCCAAAATCTTATTCTTTACATTGAAATTTTGGAATCAATGCTATCCAAGCTGCCTAGTTTCGAAAAGCAAGCCTAACGAAACAACAGGTATTTTTTCTTCAACCATCTATACTCCACCAGATACCCGGCTGCCATCAGTAAAAAAATCAATCCCGCCACACCGCGCTGCATCATAATCTTATTCTGAAGGCTAACAATTGTATCTTCCCTTTGCCCAGCATAATGAAAAATATTCTCGCGTTCTTCCTTTACTGCCATCAGTTGTTTAATGGTGTGGTATAACTCATCCTGGGACTGAAAATAACGGTTCCAGGTAATAATGCGCTCCTTCTTCAGGCTGTTGATCCACATATGAAGAACTGATATCTGGTTGCGGGGCTCAACTGCGATAGCTTCATAAAGAGGGATCCCTCGAACGTTAAACTGGGTTTTAATGCCCAGTAGATATGATAAGGTGGGAAATACATCGATCAACATGGTATCGGTCATTATTACTCCCGACTTACAGCCCGGACCTCGCATGATCAGGGGCGAGAAATTACTGGTGGAGGAACTGCGCGGAGAAGTAATAACTATAAGGGTTTTATCTAACTGGTCATGTTTACGCAGATCATCCAACAGTTCTCCAATATACTGATCCACCTTAGTAATAGACTGGTAATAGTTCTTCTGGTTAAGTGACAGCAAGGCATCCAGGCAATCATTCGAATAAATGTAAGTAAAATAGGGGTGCTCCGCATTGTATTGTTCAATAGCTGTCTGAAATACCTGATGGTCATTCTGCTTGGCGTCCACTTTGATGTAGGTGCCTGCCGACAGCATTTCCAACTTGCCCCCGGAAGCATCCACCATCAAGACCTTACGATCTGATTTTTTGACCTGCTCCAACAGTGATTCAGCTTCCAGGCTGTCACCAGCACTAATAAACTTATGTTCTTCTGGAAAACTTCCGGTAAGAAGACAGGCTTCTGAGGCTTCGATGGAGTTAACCGTAAAGGACCTGCTTTTTTTGTCAATTACGCCTTCGCTGCCCAGATAATCCATATTGGGCGTATAGGTACTGATAAAGCCCTCGTAGTTTAGGCCATCTACACTTATCACAAACACCTGCTCGATGGACAAATCCGATGAAGCTGCAGTCTGTCCAGTAGACTCTGTTTGCGCTGTTGCGGATTCAACCAGCAAAAACCCCACTATCAGCACAATCATAAATGCCAGACTGATCGGTCTAAATGACATGAGGTCTCCCCCCCTTCTCGGTTCTGTAACATATATATTGGGGGATAATGTCACTTAGACCTGTGCTCAATAACGACCGCTGCGAATAATTGAATAAACCATGAAAAGGCCAAGTATCAGTGCAGTCGCGAATCCAACTTCCGCTAAAGGAATCTTGCCAAATAGATTGCTGGTACTGGTATCAGATACCAACGAGGAACCAATAATGATGCTAGCCAAAATGATCGCTATAGAGAGTCGATTAGACAGAACATCGATCTTAGAAGACAAGCGACGCAGATTAGCATGCTCCATCTTGATTTTAAGTTCCCCTTCAGTCAGCATCTTCATGATGGTATCTAATTGTCCGGGAAAGGAACGGGTAAGGGTAGCATAGTCGCCCAACATAGCCGTTACCATTTGTTTAACCTGATCAGGAGACATTTTCTTAGCCAGCACCTTGCGTCCATAAGGCTCGGCCAAATCAACCAGACTTATCTGGGGATCCAATTGAGTCACGATCGTTTCCACAGTCATAAGCATTTTACTCAGCAAAGACACCTCGGCTGGCAAACGCATTTGGTATTTTACCGATATATCAATTAACTCATTCAATGCTTCCGCGATTTTTATCTGTGCCAGAGGCTTTCCATAATACTTGTGCTGCAGAGAGCTTATATCTTTTCGCAACTCCTCTTTGTTGATGTTTTGATGGCTGATTCCAATATCCAAAATAGCCCGGGTGACCGCTTCCGTATCGTAACGCATCATGCCTATTAGTAATGCTACATATTTTTCGCGGGCCTGGTGCTCTACCATCCCTACCTGGCCAAAATCGTAGAAGACAATTACTTCACCCTCTCCAATAGCTATATTGCCAGGATGAGGATCAGCATGAAAAACGCTGTTATCGTAAACCTGTTTAAAGAGTGCTTCAATCAGACGTGACGCTATAAGACTGTTGTCGTAGTTGGCTTTTTTCAATTCAGCCAGATCAGATATTTTAATGCCACCTACATACTCCATGACTAAAACCCGTTGGGTGGAATAGTCCCAGTAGATCCTGGGAATACGAACGGTAGGGTCGTTACGATATAACTTATAGAAATTGGCAGCGTTGCGCGCCTCTTTGTGAAAGTCTAATTCATTGATGATGGCCTGACTAAGTTCAGCGACTATTTCGCTCACCTTATAAAGACGGCCAAAGCTGGTGCGCTTTTCCAGCAACTTGGCCAGTTCCATCATTATTTCCAAGTCAGTTCTTACCTGCGCCTCAATGTTAGGGCGCTGCACCTTAACTACCACGTGCTCACCGGTTTTTAAGTAGGCCTCATGAACTTGTCCCATCGATGCCGCTGCTATAGGTTCCCGATTAAAACTGGCAAATAGGTCATCAATAAGGAGTCCTTCTTCCTGGCACAACTTCACCACTTGCTCATAAGGGAATGGTGCTACCCCGTTCTGCAATTTTTCAAACTCCTCAATATAGGCTGGGGCCAGCAAATCAGGCCTTACACTGAGCAGTTGCCCTAATTTAACAAAGGCGGCCCCCAATTCTTCAAAAGCCTCCCTTAAATGTCGGGCCACAGATGGTGATCGAAAATCTACCTGCTGATTTGGTTTGGTCTTGCCATAATTGAGTCTTCGTAAAGTAAAACGATCAAATATGAAACCAAAACCATGCTTCATCAGGACATTAACAACCTCACGATAGCGCGGCAGATGGTTGACGTGGTTTAACCTTTTACCAAACATCGGTATACCTCCGTCATTTAGGAACTGTCATACTAGGATTGTTCAAATCGCTTTTCCAGTTCCCTGATGCGCGCTTTAAGCTCTTCCAATTCTGATTGAGTTGAGGTAGATAAATCCTTTTTCAAGCCACCCATTTCTTCCTGCACCAAATTACGAATGGCTTTTCTCTCTTCTTCGCCCCTTTTTATGAGGTCTTCTATGACCTCTCCAGCCTCTTCCCGACTGATTTCTCCCTTATCCATTAGCTCATTAACTACTTTCTCTACCCGTTCCCGAGTTACACTGAACACACCCAGGCCTAAGTACAAAGCTTTTTCGATCATTTTCATAGTATTATCCTCCTTCATAAAGTATTTCTGAGTCACGCTTCTTAGCTTCATAGTATCATATACAAAATGAGC
>CAZTZX010000041.1:0-17407 GCA_964618175.1 uncultured Syntrophomonas sp.
GTTCACCGTTTGGTCCATAGTTGATACAAACGAGAATTCCCTCATCCATTTGTTTTATTTTGTTAAACATATTATGCACCTCAACCAGTAATTATTTTTGACTATATCTCATGGGACAAATTCAGTCAACCATGCTTAAATTCGCAATTACAAAGGAGAAATATTGATGGCCTGGTTTTATTTCATGATGGGTCTGCCATTCCTATTTGCCCTCATTGTCCCAATTATATACAAAAAACTTACCCCTAAAATCCATATTGGCTGGTTTGTGCTAGCGATCCCTTTGGCAGTTTTTCTTTATCTGCTCTCTTATACACCGATGATCTCTGCAGGGGAGACCGTATACAGAGAACTGGCCTGGATCCCTTCCTATGATATTAATTTGACTATGGTCATAGACGGGTTGTCCATGGTTTTCGGTTTGATCATAACCGGAGTGGGCTTTTTAGTGGTTTTATATTCTATCTACTACCTATCGCAAAAAAAAGAAGCCTTACATAATTTCTACATCTATTTGCTGCTGTTTATGGGGGCTATGCTGGGGCTCGTTTTCTCGGATAACATCTTTAGCTTATATGTTTTTTGGGAAATAACCAGTGTTGCCTCATTCCTCTTAATTGCCTACTGGTTTCAACGCGAGAAGTCCCGGGCGGGTGCACAAAAATCTCTTTTGATCACAGTTTTTGGCGGGTTCTGTATGTTGGCAGGATTTATTTTGCTTTCTATCATTACAGATACCAACAGTATCAGGGAAATGATTGGTAAAGTAGCGGAAATTCAGTCTCATGGATTGTTTATCCCGGCTATGCTCTTAGTTCTATTGGGAGCTTTTACGAAGTCGGCCCAGTTTCCCTTTAGTATTTGGTTACCTGATGCCATGGAGGCACCGACCCCGGTCAGTGCTTATCTGCATTCCGCCACTATGGTGAAAGCGGGCATATATTTGGTGGCTCGTCTTACTCCTATTTTTGCGGGAGGTGCTCTTTGGTTCTGGCTGGTCTTAGTCATTGGCCTGGTGACCTTGTTTTACGGAGCCATCAATGCCGTAAGGCAAACAGATTTGAAGGCCTTGTTGGCCTATTCCACTGTTAGCCAATTGGGTCTGATCATGAGTCTGTTGGGACTGGGATCAGCTGCATTATCGGTAGAGGCAGGGAACCTCAGTGGATTATATGCTCTGGCTATCTTTACGGCCGTTTTTCATTTATTCAACCACGCCACCTTTAAAGGATGCCTTTTTATGGTAGTAGGCATAATTGACTTGGAAACGGGCACCCGTGATATTCGGAAATTAGGTGGCTTAATGTATATTATGCCGGTATCTTTCACTCTTACCATGATGGGAACCTTATCCATGGCGGGCTTGCCGCCCTTTAGCGGATTCTTGAGCAAAGAGTTATTCTTTACAGCACTTCTCAATGCTTCACAAATGACTTTCTTCAACATGGAATCCATTGGCATACTTATCCCTATTATTGCCTGGATAGCCAGTATCTTTACCTTTGTCTATTGTATGATCATGTTATTTAAGACCTTTACAGGCAAGCCTCACTACCTAAAGGTAGGGAAAAATGTTCACGAAGCGCCGGTGGGTATGTTGATCCCTCCTACGATATTAGCTGGGTTAGTGCTAGTGGTCTTTTTCTTCCCCAATCATCTGGCTCAGTCTCTATTAGTACCTGCCTGGGCAGCGGTCTTACCTAGTTTGGCTGGGAAAGGTATTCTGCAAGTTCAGATCAGTGCCTGGCACGGATTTAATCTGGAACTTATGATGGCCGTGGGAGTAGTTCTCATAGGAGCTTTCCTTTATAAAACCTTGCCCAAGTGGCAGGGTATCTATCATTGGTATCCAAAAGCCTTAACCTTGAATAACATCTATGATGGTTCCTTGAAGTGGATGGAATCCTTCTCCCGAACTGTCACCCAGAAGTATATGACTGGCTCGGTGCGTGATTATCTGGTCTATATCTTGATATTCATAATTATACTTGTGGGCGGCACCCTGCTGTTCGATCAAGGTTTCCTGTTTGACCCTTCCCAGGACGCACCGGTAAGTATTTACGAATTGGCCTTGCTCTTGGCTATGGTGATCTTAGCTATAACGGTTCTCGCCGCCAGAAACAGGCTGACCTCTATCCTGGCTGTGGGAGCGCTGGGTTATATGGTAGCCTTCTTTTTTGTACTGTTCCGTGCTCCGGATCTGGCTCTTACCCAGTTGGTGGTGGAGACAGTGACCACCGTTCTTTTTTTACTGTGCTTTTACCATTTGCCTAAAATGAAAAAAGATAACTCTGCTTGGCGGGTCAAAGCCACCAATGGGACGATCGCCCTGGGAGTTGGTCTGGTGATGACTTTGCTAGCTTTATCAGTCAATGGAAGTAATTTCTTCCCATCCATCTCCTGGTTTTATGAGAACGCCTACGAACTGGCTGGGGCCCGCAATATTGTCAATGCGATTTTGGTGGATTTTCGTGGTGTTGATACTATGTTAGAGATTTTGGTTCTGACCATGGCCGGACTAGGGGTTTACACGCTCATAAAACTGCGCAAAGAAGGTGAAGACCGTGAAAGAACCTAATGACGTGATTTTACGAACCGTGACTGGGGTAGCGGTGATCATTATTCTGACCTTTGCTATTAATCTTTTTGTGTCCGGTCATCATAACCCGGGGGGCGGCTTTATTGGGGGACTGGCTTTTGTATGTGCTATTGTGCTCCTGTTTCTGGTCTATGGTATTGAAAGGATTAGAAATAATATCCCTCTTGATTTTAAGATAGTGGCTGCAGTGGGAATTTTAACCGCGGTTCTTACTGGGGTAAGAGGAATGCTGGTCAAAGAGCCATTCCTAACCCAAATCTTTGGCTATGTCTATGTGCCCCTTTTTGGACAAACGGAGTTAGCCACGGCGGTTCTTTTTGACGTAGGAGTGGCCTTAGCTGTGATCGGGGCCTCTTTGACGATAATTATTAGTATAGGTGATGATCGATAAATGGAAACCGTAATATCTATCGCCATAGGCATCCTCTTTGCTATAGGAACGTATTTAATACTGTCCCGGACTTGGCTGCGTATTATTTTGGGGACGTCGATCATCGGTCATGGAGTAAATCTGCTCATCCTTACCATGGGTGGCTTAAAAACCGGTGCGCCACCCCTTTTGGGATTGGGTGTGACTACTTTTACTGATGCCTTGCCCCAGGCCTTGCTGCTGACGGCTATTGTCATCAATTTTGCAACCACCGCCTTGTTCCTGGTGTTGAGTTATCGGGCTTACAAGGTAACGGGAACCGATGATGTAGAGAATTTATGGGGATATCAGGATGAGTAATCTAACTATATTACCGATTATCCTGCCGATAATAGCAGGAATGATAATGGTGCTGTTCAGAAACCAAATACGGCTGCACCGTGCCCTAAGCCTGCTCACCTTAATTCTGGTCGGGATCATTGCTGTTATTCTCATAGGCCAAATACGGCAAAATGGGATTCAAGCCCTCCAAGTGGGAGGTTGGCAGGCTCCGTTCGGGGTGAGTATGGTAGCAGATATGTTCTCAATTCTCTTGGTTTTCACGACTTCTGTGGTAGCCTTTTGTTGTATTTGGTATGCCTTTTCCTCTATTGGTGAAGCGCGAGAAAAGCACTACTTTTATCCCTTTGCCTTATTTTTGATCGCCGGAGTCAATGGTTCCTTTTTAACAGGAGATATCTTTAATCTTTTTGTTTGTTTTGAAGTAATGCTGGTAGCTTCCTATGTGATGATCACATTAGGAGGGGCTAAAACTCAATTAAGAGAGTCGCTTACCTATGTCTTGATCAATATGATTTCTTCATTCTTATTTCTGGTGGCTATCGCTTTTCTCTATCACATGACCGGAACTTTGAACATGGCTCATTTGTCAGTGCAGGTGGCAGAAGTGGGGCAGGGCGGACTGATGACAGCGGTAGCTTTTCTGTTTTTAACTGTCTTCAGCTTGAAAGCGGGATTGTTCCTCTTCTACTGGATACCCGGTTCCTATGGTGCCCCCCCGCCCGCTATTGCGGCTTTGTTTGCTGCTTTATTGACCAAGGTAGGGATTTACGCTATCATCCGGATATTCTCTTTGATCTTTTATCATGAACCGGAAACTACCCACTATTTTATCGCGATTTTAGCAGCGCTGACCATGATTTTAGGAGCTATGGGTGCAGTGGCTTTAAATGATATTAAACGTATTATGACCTATAACGTAGTCATTAGTGTGGGATTGATCTTGGCCGGATTTGCTTCCTTTTGTGAAGCGGGCCTGAGTGGGTCGGTATATTATTTAACTCAACTTTCGTAGTAGAAATTACTGAACAACCTCTGGATATATAGGGGCTGTGCAGCAATCCAGAACATAACTTGACATGAAACAATTTCAGCTAGTTCTTTGGGAACATAATCAAGCATTATCATGCAGTAATACATTAACTGCCTTAAAGCTGTTGCATAGTCTAAATCTTGTATCTCTTCGCAGAGAAGGAAGAATAGTTCTCCAAAACTGCGTGAATCTTGATTGTGACGACGTTCCCACTCTAACAGAATATATCGGGTGAAAACTATCGTTGTATGGGCTATGAGCATGTCATAACTCCGGCCCTGATACTCGGTTCCCAGTTTCAAAAGGCTTTTGGAAGCTTTGAAGAAGACTTCAATCTCCCAGCGCATACCGTAAATACGGACGATTTCTTTATCGTCCAGTGAAAGATCGGTTGAAGCCAAAACAAGCCAATGACTTTTCTTGTTACGGTGGCGGATAAAAACCAGTTTTACCGGGATACCGTCTTTGGTTTCGCACAACAATGAGCCGAGGATATCGGATTTGTTTCCTGAATGTAGGCATTTACGGATTTCAGCCAATTTCATCAGTTGCCCATTGTAACGATAACGGTAATTGGTCTTAACCATGCCGATGACATGGAGACCAATATTACGAAGACCCTTAATCATCGGTTCGTTGGTAAACCATGTGTCCATCAGAACGTAATCAGCAGTGATACCGACATTTAAGGCATTTTTAATCAGCTTAAGCACAGTATCAGGCTTTTGTAGCATAGCTTCGAGACGACGTTTAAACCCATGGCTGCGTTTATCGACAGAAGCAGACACCTCGTTATAACGGTTGGTTTGGTTGGCTGAACTTAGCATGGCAAAATCTACAGGAATAAAGCTAAAACCGTCAGTCCAGCCTAGCGTCAACATGTTGAAACCTTTTATGTAACGGTGCTGGCTGTGGTCAAATACTCTAGCTAAAAGTTCTGCCTCCCTGCTGCGATTTCGTGCAACAGGTGAGTCGTCAATGATAAAGGCTCTGACCCTTTTATCCGACGTCAAGTGGTCAAATTTGTCGGTAACTTTGGATGCCAACAAAAGAAGGAAACGTCTCCATGCATAGTGTGGATTGTTTAAGAAATTGTAATATACATCTTTCTTGGGTAATCCTTGACCACGCTTGCTCTCCAGGAATCTATACTGATTCTTGCCAAATAGAGCAAGTAGAAAAATAAACTCAAAAACCTGCTTAGCACTGATACCGCGTGACTTTTTGATGTTGGCTGCACGAAGCAGTTGGTTGATTTTAAGATTTTTAAAGAGCTTATGGATTTCGTTAATGACCTTTTCAGACGGATCGATTTGATGTAGCATTATAGTGTGCATCCTTTCTACGTTTGGCGTGTTTTTGTGGTTATTAACATTTTACCAAACGGGGATGCACTTTTGACGTCAATACCGGTTTTTAAACTGTTTATTTTATTGATTTGTCGGGCTTTTCAGCCGGTTTTTCTGGTCAGAAAGTTGAGTTATTTAATTCACGATATGATTATAAAAGGACTGCTATTTCTCATTGGAGGTACCATTATTATGCTGACGGGTACCGACAAAATCAGGGAAATGAGCGGACTTATTCGTTCCTATCCTCGCTTAGGATGGATGTTTTTGCTAGCTGCCTTTTCCGTGGCGGGTATTCCGCCTTTGAGCGGGTTCATCGGCAAAATCCTTATCATCGAAGGGACATTTCGGGCCGGATATTATTGGTTGGGAGGCCTGGGTTTATTAGCCAGCTTGATGGTCTTATATTCCATGCTCAAGATATTTATGAACGTATTCTGGGGATATCCTGATGATTCAGAAAGCACCCCCAGCATTTCTGCACGAGGGCTCTTGCTGCCTATGGCTGTCTTGACGGCCTTAACCATTATTTTAGGAGTAGGTGCCCAAGGAATTTATGAAGTAGTCAACCTGGCTGTGCAGGGCTTAATGGATCCAGGCTTATATATTGGTGCTGTTTTGGATGGAAACTTCCCGTAAGGGATGCTTGAAAAGAGGTGATGCCCATGTCCATGCAGGTATTGATCAATCTATTTATCGGTTTGCTCTGGATGTTCCTACAGGATGACTGGAGTGTCCTTACCTTTGCGGTCGGGTATCTCTTTGGTCTGCTGGTGTTATTTATACTGCGTCGTTTCTTTAACGACAAGTTTTACATTTTTACTCTTAATGCCATAATTCAGCTCTTTTTATTATTTATGTATGAACTGCTTATTTCCAGTATTTTAGTCATGAGAAAAATCCTGGCTTATCGGCTCGATATAAAACCGGGAATAATTGCCATGGAAACCAGCCTCATAAGCGATTTGGAAGTGACCCTCTTGGCTCTTTTAGTGACATTGACTCCGGGGTCGGTAGTGATGGAGGTTTCAGAGGATAATAAGATCCTCTATACTCATATTATGGACATCCCTGAGCTTAGTATTTCGGTACTTAACTCTGCCGGGAAATTTGAAGAAGCGATTAAGAAGGTGACCCGACCATGATTCAATGGATACTTAATTTTTCCCTGATCTTTATTACTCTGTCTGTACTTGCCATCATCTATCGCTTAGTGGTGGGGCCAACGGCTTCGGAAAGAGTTCAAGCCCTCGATGTTTTAGGCACCACTATTATCGGCGGGATAGCTATTTTTTCGGTCTTACTAAGAACCACAGCTTTTTTCGAGGTGATCTTACTCATTGGGATTCTCTCTTTTATTGGTACCATTGCCTTTGCCCGCTATATCGAGAGGGGGATTGTCATTGAGCGCAAGTGATTGGATTGAATTGAGTGTGGCCGTGCTTATTCTTATCGGGACTATCTTTAACTTTATCAGTGCCATAGGGTTTATCCGTTTGCCTGATGTTTATAACCGTGCCCACGCTTTAGCCAAAAGCTCCGCGTTGGGAGTGCTCTTTGCTCTCTTGGGTGCATTTTTCTTCTTTCTTTTTATAGAGGGGGTTTTTAGTATCAAACTATTTTTGGGAATATTTTTTGTGTTTTTAACTTCTCCCGTTTCTTCCCACATGATCTGTCGTTCCGCCTATAGGGCCCAAGTTCCTTTGGCTGATATCAGTGTGCAGGATGATTTGGCAGAACCGATCAGAACACTAGAGAGTACCTGAGAAATCTATCTTAAAAGAAATCATCCCAAGTGTCGATTTCATTAAACAGAAGTTCTGATCCCGCATAGAGAGTGGATCCAATCAAAAACACTGTCATCAGGCCAAAGCTCATATTGATCCAGAGCAACTTACGGTTGCTGTTTAAGACGGTAATTCCTAATAGAATTATTAGTGCGGCGAAAATTGAGTTTAACCCCGGAGTGGGCAACATAATCAGTATGCTTAAAGCCGCCACCATCATGGATGCTATTCGAATCTCCATTTCACTCAGCCTTCTGGTGGGGCCGCTACTAAAAAACTTCTCTTCTAATCGTTCACAAAAAGGTATAGCTTTGGTCTCAATGTTGTTAATAAATTTTGCAGAGAGTTTATGTCTGGCGATTTTCCGGGGCAACCATAAAAAGGTTCCTCCCCAGGATCTTTGTATTGCCCAGACACAAAGAAGACCAGCCGGGATAAAACCCACCCCCGGGGGTAGGGGAATAACTAACGGTAATGCCATAATTATAAACACCAATCCAAAGCTCTGGGAACCAAAGGCAGTGATTATGTCTTCCACGGTAAGAGTTTTTTCCTTATTGCCTAGTGCCTCGCGAATTAACTCACTGGGTGGTTTGCTTTCGTTTGGATAATTCATAGTAAACTCGTTATACGCTCCTTTATCACAAAACTTGATACAGTGAATTATGCCATTTTACAAATTATATTATAAATGATCCTGGACTAAAACCCAATATAAGTTCACTATTGCCACGCGAGATCCCGCGCAAGTGGGGACGGTCCGAGACTGCTGAAAAAGTAGGTTAAAGAGGACTAAAAGCAATACCCTGTTGAGATCGCCACGTCGCTCCGCTCCTCGCGATGACACTAGAAAGCTGTCATTGCCGCGAAAATACCTCATCACCTAAGCAGTAGCGGAAGCTTAAGCCTCCCCTACACCCAAAGAAGTTTTTCGTTCATCGTGGTGGGTTTAGACCCGTGAAAATTGCGAGCCGAAGGCGTGGCAATCTCTAAGCTCAACCGCAAGTCTCGCCAACCGTTACCAGTATTTCTACAAATAACCTGGCGAAATTTTTGATGCTTTTTCAGTGGGCTCGAACCATCCCCAAACTTGCGTGTATGCAACATGGGTTATAAAAATGTTTATAAAAGGATTGTAAAATAATATCGACTTAGTATATTTGTTTTTATTTTCGGGGGTTTTTATGCAGGCGCAGGAGCTATTTTCGAGCTATTTTGATCCTAAATATAGTGGTTTGCCCTACAGTAATGACCGGGAATACCTTACTGATTTGCTTTCGTTTCTGGACATTATTCTGAATGTGGCTTGTGCTTATAAGGGAATGAATGAGTCCAATGCACCCTTAAACGTTGGTGATGCTCATCTGCGCGGGATGTCTATTTCACCTGCTGAGATCGTTGATTCTCTTTTATCTTATCGTCTGAACGAGCGTTCCCAGGGTGTTGCAGCGGAGATCAAAAGACAGGTTGAAATTGCTTACACTCATATCGAGATCAGACTCCAAGCTTCCATTACAGCTGGTTTTACTCCCCGGGTAAAAGTGCTTTCTAAAAAGCTTCGTCTTACCGATTTTGAACGATTTTTGCTGCTTCTCTCTTTATCCTCTGCCTGTGATAGAAAGTACGAATCCATTTTTGCTTTTCTCCATAACAACGTAAAAGAAAAGCTGCCTACCAAGGGACTGGCTATTACCTTGTACAAGTTGTTTTTTGATCTGGAAGATTACCATTGCGGATGCACCATAAAAGGTGAGGGCAACTTTTTCCGCTTTCTGACAGAGAATCCAGTGGGCAGCAACAGTGAGCCTGGTCTGGCAGATAAAATAGTTCTTAATCGTCGAGTGAGCGGTTTTATATTCGGCATTAACCAGATCGATCAAGAATTGGCGGACATTGCGACCATCTTTGACAGGACAGAGCGGTTAGAAGGTATTTATATTCGCCATGATGAATACCAACGCATACAGAATTATATGGAAGACATCATATATAACGGTGATCGGGTCGGGAATGTTCTGAATCTGTACGGTCAAAACGGCATTGGCAAAAAGCATCTGCTCAAGCATGCCGCGCAAGCTCTGCATGTTAACCTTATTTTCATTGACTATGCTAAATTAAGACTCCAGCCCCCTAACAGCATAAGACCATTGTTGGATAAGGTTTATCTTGAATACTTACTAACCGGCTCGGTACCCTGTTTCATCAATATGGATCAGGAAGAGAGCGTCGATGATGAACGGGATGTAGGTAAAAGCCGAGACATGCGGCTAGTGACCATCATTGAATATATAGAGAACGATTTTTGGCTGGCTATCTGGATATCCCGGGTTAAAGAAGATGAATTGACCACCCACCAAGTTCACCTGGTAAGCCTGGAACTACCTATGCTGACCGTGGGCGAGCGCATGGTGCTGTGGGATGTTTATTCGCAGGATTTTAACCTGGCTGAGGATATTGACATTGTCCTGTGTGCTAATCAATATATCTTGACCCCTAAGGGTATTATAGATGTTCTTGATACAGCTAATAGTCTGGCTGGGTGCGAGGCCCGCAGTGTAATTGAACGGGACGATATACTCCAGGGCGTAAAACAGCGCTCCGTAAATCAGTTGGGCAGATTTGCAACTCTTATCAATGCTGTTTTTACATGGGATGATTTGGTCATTGACCAGGATCAGAAGCATGAAATGCAAATAATCTGCAATCAGATCAAATATCGTAACGTGGTTGGTGAGGAATGGGGATTCCATGCGAAGACTCCCTATGGAAGAGGACTTTGTGCCTTGTTTTACGGTTCTCCGGGTACTGGTAAGACCATGGCTGTTCAGGTAATGGCTAATGAACTGGGGCTGGATCTTTATCGCATAGATATGTCCCAACTGGTCAGCAAATATATTGGCGAAACGGAAAAAAACATTTCCGACCTTTTCCGGAAAGCTAAAAACATTAACGCCCTGCTATTTTTTGACGAGGCGGACTCACTCTTTGCCAAGAGATCCGAGGTAAAAGACTCCAATGACCGTTACGCCAATGCGGACACTGCCCATCTTCTGCAAAAACTGGAGGAATACGAGGGAATTTCTATACTTGCTACCAACTATGTAAACAATATTGATGACGCCTTTAAACGGCGCATCAAATTTATGATAAATTTCGTATTTCCTACCCCTGAGGTCAGACTCAAGCTGTGGGAAACAGTTCTTCCTAAGAATGCAGTACTTGATGAGGAACTAGACTTTGAGTTTTTTGCCAATAATTTTGAACTGGCCGGAAGCAACATCAAGGACATTCTTCTCACGGCAGCATATATAGCTGCCTCGGAGCATACTGGGTTGGCTAATCGCCACGTAGTAGAGGCGATCAAGCTTAACTTCAAAAAATATGGCAAGATTTTAACCAGTGAAGATTTTGGATATCTGGGTATTACAAAATAATCTGCAAAGGAGTATTTGCTATGACCGAACCTTGGGAAGCGAATTTTTTGGAATTTATGCAAGTCTTGATCAATGAAATGGCTTCTGACACACAGTTGGATTTAGGGGATGAGAATGACGACCAGCCGAAACTACGATGCATTTTACCGGTACTTCGTGACGGAGAGGTCGATCTTCCCATGGAAATAACTGTGGAACACCTAAAAGCGGACAGCAGTCAACTGCAAATTTACTGTTTGATTTTCGACAGCATTCCTGCGGCTGCCATTTCTGAAGTAGAAAAAATAGTAATGCGTCTTAACGAGTTTATTACATTGGGAAGCTTTGGCATCTATTATCGTAGCCGTCAAGTGTTCTTTAACCATGCCTATACCATTGAAACCGAAGCCAATACCGAAGGTGTATTAAAGAATATCGGCATAACCTTAGATATTATCATGGAAACGGTTGATAACGCTTATGACTTACTACAGCAGGCTGTTAATATGGAAATCACCTGCGCTGAGGCAGTAGAAAAGAATCTCGTTCTTGTACAATAGGAGAGGAGGATCTGATAATGCCTAGTCCCAGTATAGATCAAGAACTGGAGCAAAAGAAAACCCCTGATTCTGATGAGCAGACCGGGCAACTGCCCCCCGCTCCTGAGTCGACAGATGACTCTCAAGGGGGGGGAGATCCGGTACAGACCGGGAGCCTGAGCGATACTGAGCAGTCGCAATTATTGGAGGATCCTGCCGCACCCGCCGGGCAGGGAACCACTGCACCTGCTGGGCAGGGAAGCACTGCACCTACCGGGCAGGGAAGCACTGCATCTACTGGGCAGGGAACCACTGCACCTACCGGGCAGGGAACCACTGCATCTACCGGGCAGGGAACCACTGCATCTACTGGGCAGGGAACCACTGCACCTGCTGGGCAGGGAACCACTGCACCTACCGGGCAGGGAAGCACTGCATCCGCTGGGCAGGGAAGCACTGCATCCGCTGGGCAGGGAAGCACTGCACCTGCTGGGCAGGGAGCTGCTGCATCTACTGGACAGGGAACCGCTGCACCTGCATCAGCACCGTCACCTGACCAATATGCACTGCTTAAAAAAGATGTGAGCACTCTTTCAGAGGACGAAAAGAAAGAAAGAGGCACCCTATTAAAACAAAAGTACGTTGATGACTGGAAA
Organism: uncultured Syntrophomonas sp.; assembly: GCA_964618175.1. Taxonomy (GTDB): domain Bacteria; phylum Bacillota; class Syntrophomonadia; order Syntrophomonadales; family Syntrophomonadaceae; genus DTU018. The sequence continues at coordinate 12,086 of CAZTZX010000041.1, forward strand.
CAGAAAAAAGCTAAGCAGATGGAAGAACTTACTGAGGGACTGGCTGATGATGAGAAGTCCAAAGAAGAAACTCGCAAATCTGTTGATGTTCCTGGGCAGACCAAGGCTGGGAAGTTCTTTCAAGGGGCGGATAAGGGTAAGGAATGGATCGATAAAGGGGTTGACTATATTGGTATGGGCATCTCATTGGGAACCGGGATCACCGACGCAGTGCACGAGGGTCAAGGCAAAGATGATGATGACCAGGGAAAGAAAGCCAATGGAATGGTGGGAAATATTACCAACATTGCTACGGGTGGTTGGGGTATGGCATCCGGCACCTATGGAGCACTTCGAAGTGGCTATCAGGCTAGACAGAAGCGCTTAAAAGGAGATAGCCGCGGTGCCAGGCTATCGCGTTTTGATACTGCCAGCAGTATTTTCGGGGCTACCAGTGGAGCTCTGAATGTGGCCGCTGGTGGAGCGGGCCTTGGGAAAAAAGATAATGCCTCTAGTTGGTTGGGCAATACTGCCAGTATATTGAGCATTGGTGGATCCATAAACGATATGTCCAAGGGAATTTACCAGCGGCATAGCTACAAAAACTTAGCTAACCGGAAGGAGACCGATGCAAGTAGGGCCAAAATGGCCAGTGAATATATGCAGTCAGACGAAAAATATAAAAAAATGAAAGCGGCCTACAACCAAGGTGACGAGGGAGCACGCTCCAAAGAAAACAGAATGGAAATGCTTAAGCAAAGACATGCAGCCAAGCGCTCCCAGGATTTTATTGAAGCCACTCAAGCTGCTCAGGATCATGCCAGGATCAAATCCCGAGCAGGGGGCAGGGGTATTTTGTCAGGGGCATTGAGCACAGGGAGCGGCCTTATTGGTATGGCTGGATCCCTGGCCGGGCAGTTTGGCGGTTTTGGCGGAAAGATCGCCGGTGCAGTGCTCGGTGGGATCAGTAGTCTGATGAGCATCGGTAACAAAGAAATCGGGGACAGAATAAGTGACAAAAAAGGAGAATCCGCAACTAAGCAAGCCAACGATACCCGCGGCAAGAAGTACCTGGATGATAAGGTAGCCTCTTTCCTAAGAAAGTCAGAGCCTCAGGCTGATCACGTTACTGAGGATGAGGCTAGAGTTATTATTGCCCAACAACTAGGAGTAGCTGATGCTTCCAATTACTCAGAAATCTATAAAAAGTTAGCGGAACGGCGCGCAGACCGAATTCTCAACAAAGAAGAAGGTTATCTGGAGGTTCTGGCGGCCCTGGGGCTTTCAGAAAAAGCTGATAAAGCTACCATCCTTGAAGCATTAGGAGTCTCCTAATGCTAAGATTGATTGACCCGTTCTCTATGTTTTAGTTGGGTAACTTGGGGATGGCTTTTCCCCAGTAGGATAAATGGGTGGTTTATTTAAGAAGGGATACTATGGGCAGTATAGAAATGGTTCCCCTCCAAGACTTCTCGAAAATATCTGAGAACTCGCTAATAAGGGCGGAACTGCTGGATAAAATAGAAAAAGCCCCCAAGGGTACGGTACTGGTGTGCTCCATGGCGGGATACGGAAAATCTACCCTTTTAAATCAACTGGCCGCACGAACCTCTTGGGTAGCAGTATGTACACTCGGTCACAGTGATAATGAAATAGCTTTCTTTTTAAGCCATTTAGGGGAGGCGGTTCGTCAGTCTGTACCCGAGTTTGAAGTTGATGCGGAAAGTGAGCATCAGGTGTTACAGCAAATTTATCAGGTGGCAAGGGAAAAAGGGATGATGCTGATTTTCGACAACTGCCAGGTTATTAAGGATGAACGAGTCTGCCAGGCTCTGCAATTTTTTATGTCGGTAGCCGAAAACAGTTTTAAGGTGGTTATGGGATCACGCGAGATCCCCGGTTTTGCAGTTAGATTTATTCTGGAAAACCGCTGTAAATTGCTGCAACGTGATGAATTGGCTTTATCTGTCAGCGAAGTAGAACAGATAGTGGGTATGTACCTGAACAGGGATGATCCTCAAATGGCCGAGTATTTACATACTGTAACGGAAGGCTGGGCAGCGGGTGTAATGTTTTTCCTGCGCAGCGGAGCGCTCTCAGAAAGTTCACCCGTGGGAGAAGGCCTTATTGACCTGGGACTGATCAAGAAATACATAAGCTATGAGATATTTTCCGACCTTCCTCCTGATGTGGTACAGTTTGCGAAACAAGCCTCACTTTTTGAATGGCTGAGTGCGGATATCTGTGACACCATTTTGGAAACCAGCAACTCCCAGGAATGTCTTAACTTTCTAGCAGAAAACGAGATCTTTTTAAAGAATGAGCCTAAAGCCCCCAGCACTTTCAGGTGGATAGACATTTTTCAAAGAGTATTGTTAAGTTTTTTGACCACCCAGGAAAAAACTTTTATCGCCGAAAAGACGGTTGAATACTACCTGAAGCATAAAATGTATCTGGAGGCTATTGAATTTGCTCTAAAATACGCACAGCCGGCCTTAATATGCCGATCTCTATCGACCTGCGGTACAAGTCTTTTAGACCAAGAGCAGTTTGAACTGCTTGGTAAGTGCGTTGATATACTTGCAAATAGCAGCGAAGAGCTGGATCCTTTTATTTATGGCATACTGGCACAGTATTACTATGTGGTGGGCGATCATGCCCAAATGGATCACCATTTCAATATGGCGGACAGTATGTTTGGTAAAGAAAATATTTACAGCATTCATCGTACTCTTTATCGTGGACTCTTGAAGTTTGAGACTGATCCTTCCAAATATCAGAAACTGGTGAACAATGCTCTCTTCTATCTGGACGAGTATAATCTCAAGTTTCCTTATCTATTGCCGCGAGAGATAGCGGTTCTGGAAAAAATAAAGCGCCTTAACTCCACCGAGCAAAAAACCGAGAACAAGAAGCCACTGAGGGTACAACAGTTTGGCGTTTTCAAAGTTATTGTGGCAGAGGATGGTTATGAAATATCCTGGCGTACGCGCAAGGCCTCAGAACTTTTGTCATATCTAATTAGTCTTGACGGCAACTCAGTGGATCGAAATCATCTTTTTGATATTATCTGGCCGGATGAACTCCCCAATAACCCGGTAGCTATGCTCCACAACATGATTTACAATATCCGCAAGGAACTCAGTGCCTACAATCTTGAGAAACTCATCAAGTACAAAAATAAAGGTTACAGCATTGACATGAACATGATTGAATGCAGCGATGCAATAGTCTCTGATATCTGTGCGGCCATTGCCAGTAAGGATATTGATACCCTTTTGGAAAATGAAAGGCTCTTAACCGACTACTGGGGTGAGTATCTCGAGAATATTCCCAGTCTATGGGCTACGGAAAACCGGGAGTATTATGATAAGATGTTTGTCCGGGGGTCACTGTTATTGGCGGATTTCTATTGTGAGCACGGCATATTTGAAAAAGCTTTGGTTTTTTTGCAGAACGCACAGAAGATCGATGTTTTTTCGGAACGTATTATGGAAAAAATGCTGAGTTGTTATTCTAAGTTGGGTAAATTTGATAAACTACGCCTGAAATATGATGAATTCTGCGTTATGTTGGATGATGAATTGGGCATCCTACCGTCGGCAGAATTAAAATCGACCTATCTGAGAGGTATGCAGAGATAGATTTACGATGGAAGAGTGACATTCATGAAAGATCATGACCTAATTGACTTTACCAACGGAATTGAATACCTGGATAAGCTTACCTTTCTAACCCGTTGCCGTATTCAATGCACACTTCTGGAAATGGGTTATGATCATACGAAAACCGGTGGCGGAGCCATCCTGGGAAGGAAGGAAATAGGCACCGGTTTCCAAACAGTCTATAGCGCTGCAGAGAATAAGCTGCAAAACGGGCTTTTTCTACCCCTGCAATACTTGTTTTGGCTTTTTGATTGCGATTATTTTGAGCGACATGCGGTGGTTATTACTCTGCTTAATCAGCTCTCGGTTGAGACAGCTTCTTTTTTTACCTTTATTCATAATGATAAACGGATGGATTACGCCACTCCCTTTGCTTTATGTTGCACTTATGAGCCGCAGGGCGAATTTGTGGATTATGCTGCCTATTTTGCTAAGGGGTCAAAGCTGTTGAAATACTTTTTAGCAGTCGAGGAAGTGCATATTGACTCCAAACTTACCCTGGATAAGCGAATTCTGGAGTTTGTTCTGGGAGTCACTGTAAACAAATCCTATTATTCTCCTACTGCAACTTTATGGAGCAGGGAAGGGGAGTTAGGAGATGATCAGGTAGGCTTTGACCTGGAGGTTGCCTCCCGCTTAGCGACTTATATTCAAAACTGTCAAGATTTTGGCGAACACACTTTGCTTAATCTCTTTGGTGAAAAGGGTGCCGGGCGCAGCAGTTGTACCAAGCATATCGCGCAGGTGAGCGGACTAAACCTGATGTTTATTGACTCGCTTTTTTTAATCTATGCAAAGGAGCCCATTAATTTAATTGATAAAATACTACGTGAATGTCAGATTTTTCAGGCCATTCCCGTTATTATGAACTATACTGAGAATTTATCAACAGGCCATAGGGCTGTTATTTCTTATCTTTTTGAATCTGTTATAAATAGCTTTGAGTACTCTTTTGCTCTAACCGAACATCGGCTTCTTTCTGACCATCTTAAGGATGGCGTTGTGCTCATTACAAAAGAACTGGGCAAGCTTTCTTTAGAGAACTCGGTTAATTTGTGGGAGATGGAGAGCCGGAATTATATAATCGATCAAAAGGTAAACTTTTACGAACTGGCCGGCGAGTTTACGCTTACTCCGGGGCAAATTAAAGCGGCCTTTCGAGCGGCTTCAGCTGTAGCTGATTTGGATGGTGACGGAACCATCACTTTAACTGAACTAAAACGTGGCTGTTATAGCTCTTTGCAGTTTACCATGGGCAGAAAAGCCGCCAAATTGGATCCCATATACACTTGGAATGATTTGGTTCTGCCTCAATATCAGAAAAACCTTATGTTAACCGCCTGTAATCAAGTGCGTTACAAATATATGGTTTATCATGAATGGGGTTTTCAAGACAAAATGTCCTATGGCAAGAATGTTTCCATGTTATTCACCGGGCCTCCCGGCACAGGCAAGACCATGGCTGCACAGGTAGTATCCAATGAGCTTGAGCTGGATGTTTACAAAATCGAACTGGCCACCATAGTTAGCAAATATATTGGAGAAACCGAGAAAAACTTAAATGAAATCTTCCAACAGGCGGAAAAGAGCCAAGTAATCCTCTTTTTTGATGAGGCAGATGTGCTTTTCAGTAAACGCACCGAGATCAAGGATTCCAATGATAAATACAGCAATATGG
>CAZTZX010000042.1:0-17281 GCA_964618175.1 uncultured Syntrophomonas sp.
TCAATCCAGAAATACATCGCTCAGCTAAGTCTTGATAGAGCTTAGTTCCAACCTGATTAAAGATCAAATTGTAATCATCTATATCTTTGACTACCCGAGCCGGATTGCCCATAGCAATCTTTCGAGTTGGAACGCTTTTGCCGGGGGGCAATACGCTTCCTGCCGCTAACAGGCTTTCTTGTTCTATTTCAGTGTTGGCGCATACGATAGCTCCCATGCCAATAGTAACATTGTTTTTGACCAGGCATGGCCCGTGTACTACAGCGGCATGACCAACCAATACGTTTTCTTCCAAAATAGCTATAGTATCTGGTTCGGAATGAAGGGTACAATTTTCTTGGATATTGCTTCCGTTGCCGATCACGATTTTGCCATAATCGCCCCGCACCACGGCTCCCGCACCCACATAACAACGTTCACCAATTTCAACCTCGCCGATTACAACAGCCTGAGGGTGTACAAAGGATAACTTGCCTATTATCGGACGCTTCCCTTCGAATTCATAAATAGCCAATTCTATTTTCCTCCTTATAATAAAGCATTGTGCTCCTTACTCTTCCAGACGGGAAGAGTAAATCCTGCTCTAATGTGGCTTACTTTTGAAAATACTAAAGTTAAGGGTATAATTACAAGCAGATATCAGCTTAAGAAAGGCACGTTTATTATGGTTAATAAGGATTACTTGATAAGAGCCGTTGATCAGGATCAGCAGGTTAGGCTTATATTATCCCATACTACCGCTTCGGTGCAAGAAGCGCACCGGCGCCACCAGACTTCAGCTACTGCTTCAGCGGCGATGGGTCGTGTTTTTTCCGCTGCTTTAATGATGGGCAGCGATCTTAAAGGCGATAAGGACTCCCTAACGGTAAGAGTTGATGGAGGGGGCATAAGCGGGCCGATCGTAGCTACGGTAGACTCTCATGGCACCGGCCGGGTCTTAATTTCTGATCCCCAGGCAGATTTACCTTCGAAATCCCCGGGTAAATTGGCGGTGGGTGATTTGGTCGGCCGAGATGGCTTTGTGGAAGTTATCAAAGACTTGGGATTAAAACAGCCCTTTATGGGCACGGTACCGCTTGTCAGTGGTGAAATAGGGGAAGATATGGCTAACTATTTTCTGGTCTCTGAACAAATTCCTTCCCTGGTGTCGTTAGGGGTTTTGGTTGATACTGATTTATCCATAAAGGCCGCGGGCGGTTTATTCGTTCAGGCTATGCCCGGAGCTGATGACACGGTTCTGGAGAAACTAGAGCAGCAGATCTTATCGCTGGGGCCAATCAGTTATTTACTGAATAAATCATCTTCACTGGAAGAGATGCTGAAACAGATCATGCAGGACATACCCTATAAAGTGGTAGGGGAACAGCTGCTGCAGTTTAAGTGCAACTGCGGTCGTGATCGCCTGGCTCGCATCATGGCCAGTCTGTCATCTGAAGAATTACAGGAGATCGAAGCAAGTGTAGGTAAATTAGAAGTGTGTTGTAATTTCTGCAGGGAAGTCTATCTTTTTTCCCGGGCTGAAATTGAGGCTATACAAAAGCAAAAGCCTTAGAAATAAACTAAGGCTTTCTTTACGTTATATGGCTCTTTGAACTTTACCTGATCTCAGGCAGCGAGTACAAACATAGGCCCGTCGGGGAGTTCCATTATCGATTATCCTAACTCTCTGAACATTTGGCTTCCATTCCCGATTAGTTCTAATGTGGGAGTGGCTGTATTTTTTCCCAAACGTAACGCCTTTTCCGCAAACTTCGCATTTGGCCACAAGTGACGCCCCCTCTCATTGACAATGCACTTAACTATTTTAGCAGAAGGTATTGGAAAGGGCAAGAAGAAGGAATAAACTCACGATCAGAGAATTAAATATGGAAGATAGGAGGGTACTATCATGTTCAAAATTAAAGAAACAGAATTAGGAGAAATAACCGTTGAGCGTGAAGTTATCGAAACCATTGCTGGGTTAGCGGCTATTGATTGCTATGGCTTGGTGGGAATGGTGGCTCAGGATATACAATCCGGATTTTGGAGTATCCTGGGTATAGACTCTATCCGTAAAGGTGTATCGGTACGCTCATCAGAACAAGGTTTAATTGTAGATGTTCATGTTATCGTGGGATACGGGATCAAGATCCAGGAAGTAGCCCATAATGTTATGCAAAAAGTTTCTTATGTATTGGAACATAACGCTGGTATCACCATAGCTCAAGTAAATGTAAACGTTAAAGGAGTAAAAGTACTAGGCGAGAAATAGGGGAGGATCAGGATCTTGAGTCTTACTTATATAACCGGTAATGATTTTATTAGAAGCATCAAGGCCGGTTGCATTAAACTTGAACATAATCGCGAGAGTGTTGACCTGCTTAATGTTTTTCCGGTACCTGACGGAGACACCGGCACCAATATGTATTTAACCCTCATGTCGGCAGTGCGCGAAGGTGAAAAGAATCGCGACAAGCCTTTGGGCAAGCTGGCCAAGTCGATTTCCATGGGGTCCTTGATGGGGGCCCGCGGTAACTCTGGGGTCATACTGTCACAGATTTTTCGAGGCATGGCTAAAGTGTTGGAAAGCAAAGAACAGGCGGGAGCCGTGGATCTGGCTAGATCCCTTAAAACCGGAGCTGATACTGCCTATGAGGCAGTGATGAAACCGGTCGAAGGTACCATTTTGACCGTTTCTCGTGAAATCGGTCGGGCCTGTGAAGCCGAGGCCCAGAAAAACGACGATATCGTAGCCGTTTTACTGGCGGGTATTGAGGCTGGGCATGCCACTCTGGCACGGACACCGTCTATGCTCCCTATACTAAAAGAGGCCGGGGTAGTTGATGCCGGTGGGCGCGGATTTCTTTTCTTTCTGGAAGGTTTTGTGGAAGGTCTGGCTCAGGAGCGGGAGATAAAACTGGAACAATACCGTGAATCAACTTCTGGGACAACAACTCCTACCGCGATCATAGAGCTGGATTTTCAGTATTGTACCGAGGTGCTGGTAAAAGGACAAGATCTGGACCCTCTGGATCTGCGCGATCATCTGGCACCACTAGGAGACTCGCTGCTGGTAGTTGGTGGTGATGATCTACTTAAAGTACATGTTCACTCTAATCATCCCGGCAAGGTCTTGGAAACCTGTTTGCAGTGGGGACAGCTGAGTGATATAAAAATCAATAATATGCTGGAAGAAGTCCACGAAAATCGCCTGGTCATGGAAGAGTCCCGCCCTAAAACAAAAGATATCGGGCTAGTGGCTGTAGCAGCTGGAGACGGGGTAGCAGATATTTTAGAAAGCCTGGGAGTGGACATTTTAGTGCAGGGCGGACAGACCATGAATCCCAGTACCGAGGATTTGCTAAATGCCTGTAACCAGGTGGATGCACAATCGATAATTATTCTCCCCAACAACAGCAACATAATCATGGCAGCTCAACAAGTAGTGGAACTGTGCGACAAAAAAGTGCTAGTGGTTCCTACTCGTTCGATAATGCAGGCTATCACTGTATTGATCGCCTATAATTCTGAAGGTGACATCGAAGAGATTGCCGAGGAGATGAATTCCCATATTGATAACGTGCTTTACGGTGAAGTTACCTATGCAGTTCGCGATTCAGCCGTTAATGGGCTCAATATTAAAGAAGGCGATACGATAGGGCTTATCCAAGATAAGGTGGTACTAACCAGTGCTGATCCAGACACAGCCGTTGCAGGACTACTGCGGGAAATGCTTGGTGAAGATAGCGAGTTGATTACCCTGTTGTACGGAGAGGGCATCTCTGAGGATGGAGCCCAGTCTTTGAAAGAGAGCTTACAACAGGACTATCCTGATAAAGAGATTGAAGTTCACTATGGTGGACAGCCGCATTATAGTTATTGGCTTTCGGTGGAATAAAGTTGTGTGAGGAAGGCGGGCTATCCCGCCTTTTGTTATTGGGGGTATGATATGGACAGGCTGCTGCAAAATGTACAGTATCTTAAAGGAGTGGGGCCACAGCGAAGCAGACTTCTAGCCAAAATGAGCATATCTTCAATATTTGACCTCTTATGGCATTTTCCTCGTACCCATATAGATCGGAGTATACTGCAACCAACCCATCAGCTGGTGACGGGAGATCAGGCTGCTATGATTGGCACAGTCTTAACCACCCGCTCCAGCCGCAGTCGCCGGGGCATGGGAATATTCTCTGCTGCAATTGAATCCCAAGGGATTACTGTTCAAGCGGTATGGTTCAATCAACCATTCATGGTCGATATATTAAAAAGCGGGCGGAAGGTTTGGCTGAGCGGCAAAGTCAAAAGTGTACTTCCACCGGAGATCTACGTAAGCGAATACGAGATTCTAGAATCAGAAGACGCGGTTCCGGGCATTGTGCCTGTTTATACTACGACGGAGGGAATCTCCCAAAAAGTGTGGCGATCCCTTCTAGCCCAGGTTTTAGAAAAATATCTGGATGGTTACCCGGAAATATTGGATCAAAGCCAGCGCCAGCATTATGAGTTGTGTACCATTCAGGAAGCGCTGGCTAATATTCACTTTCCCACCGCTGGCAGTGATTATCGACAGGCCCGCCGGCGGTTGGCTTTCGAAGAATTACTGCTTTTTCAGCTGCGCTTGAGATCGTTGACCACAGAAGACACTCTTACCGGATTGGTTCATCAGGAAAAGAATGACCTGGTTCAAAAGATCCGGGACGGACTGCCTTATCAACTTACTCTAGCCCAACAGAAAGTAATTGCTGAGATATTCGCCAATATGGAATCTCCCCGCATAATGAACCGACTACTGCAAGGTGATGTGGGGGCCGGTAAAACTGTAGTGGCGGCTCTGGCCATGGTTAAAGCGGTATCTAGTGGCTATCAGGCTGCCCTCATGGCGCCTACTGAAATCCTGGCTCTGCAGCATGGACAGGCTTTGACCGATATACTATATGGCTCCGGAGTAAGTTTGGCATTGCTGACCGGTAGTACTTCAGCAGGGGAGCGCTCCGATATTTTGGAGCTGAACCACCGAGGAGAAATAGATATACTGGTGGGTACCCACGCACTTATTCAGGATGGGGTGACCTTTAAAAAATTGGGATTGGCTGTAATAGACGAGCAGCATCGCTTCGGGGTGCGACAACGAGCCGCGTTACTAGCCAAAGGAGACCACCCTGACACACTAATTATGACGGCTACTCCTATTCCTCGTACCCTGGCTTTGACCGCCTATGGAAATCTGGAAATGAGCGTCATTGATCAACTGCCCCCGGGCAGACTACCGGTCAAGACGAAATTCTTGCCTTATAAAGCCCGCCTGCAAGCCTATAATTTTGTCAAACAGGAAATTATAGCCGGGCGGCAGGCCTACGTAGTCTGTCCCCTGGTAGAAGAGTCTGAAAATGTGGATCTGCAGGCGGCCGTTAACCTGCACGACGAATTACGAAGCAGTATTTTCAAAGACTGCCAGGTCGGCCTTTTGCATGGTCGGTTGCGTTCCGATGAAAAGGAAGAGATCATGAACCGATTTAAGATCGGTGATATTAAGGTACTGGTTACTACTACCGTAGTTGAGGTGGGGGTGGATATAGCCAATGCAGGTGTCATGCTGATCGAGCATGCGGAACGCTTTGGACTATCCCAACTGCACCAACTGCGGGGCAGGGTAGGGCGCAGTGATCTCCAATCCTATTGTATTCTACTGGCTGCCCCTCATACCGATGAATCCCGGCAACGTCTGCGGGCAATGGAAACCAGCAATGATGGCTTTTACCTAGCCCAACAGGACTTGATTATTAGGGGCCCGGGGGACTTTTGGGGAGTGCGTCAGCACGGTCTGGATCAACTTAAGATTGCTGATTTGACTAAAGACCTGCAGTTAGCTGAAAAGGCTCGGCAGTGCGCGCGAGAAATAGAACCCCTATCCATGAACAAATACATCAATGCCCGTTTCCCCGTGATTGAGGGAACAGCTATGAATTGATATGATGCCTTTCTTTTATCTAAGGGGGTAATATGCTATTATTTGGGCACAGGTAAGGTTCGATACTGCTAGGAGGATTTATTGCATGTATAAAGCAGAAGACTTCAACAAAAAAGTGATCGATGAGAATAAGTTCATATCCCTCCTCAAACCGGGAAACCGAATTTTTCTCTCCAGCGGACCATCCATGCCTGCTCTGGCGGCAAAATTAATTACTACTTCTGAAAATCTCCTGGGTTATGATCTCGAAATAATTCAAATTGCTGCCGCAGGAGATTACTTTCAAGATGAATTTCTTTTCAACCGTAATTACCGATATAAGACCTTTCACAGCGGAGAAATCACCTTCGCGGAGGCCTCTTCCGGAAAGAAAGATTATTACCCTTCCAATCTCCTGGAAATACCGTATATTTTTGCTATCCAAGCAATTGGAATCGATGTGGCAGTAATAACCACTTCTCCTCCCGATAAGCGGGGTTATATGAATCTTGGTATCTCTATTGATGCTGCGGATGAAGTTATTAAAAATGCAGCTATTGTTATTGCCGAGGTAAATCCTAACCTCCCGATCACATTTGGTGACACCTTGATCCACATTGACCAGGTAGATCATATTATTTTAAGTGAAGAACCTTTGATTGAAAGGCTAAGAAACCCTTATGATAGTCTTCAGGATCGCATCGGCTGGCATATTAGTAATCTCATTCCCGATGGATCAACAATCGTGATGCATGTGGGCAGAACTTTTGACGCCATTGCCCAGCATTTGAAAACTAAAAAAAATCTCGGTATCCTTACTAATGTTGTGTCTGATTGGGTCATTAATCTGGTGGAAGCCGGTGCGATTTCATTGGAGCGTAAGCGGGAATATGGGGGGAAGATAACAACCAGTTATTGTTATGGCACCAAAGAGCTTTATGACTATGTGGACAACAATCAGCTTTTTGGATTCTATCCCATAACGCGACTGGCTACTCCCCTTCGAATTAGAAGAATCCCCAAACTCATCAGTATCATGAATGTCGAAAAGATTGATGTAACGGCAGCTAGAGTTCTGGTTTATGCTGGCGACGATTTGCTGTCCGGATATGAAAGTAAGTTCAATTTCGCTGCGGCGACCGCATTTTCGGGCAGCGGCAAAGTTGTTTTTGCACTGAAGTCAGTGGATCAGAATGGTGAGAGCAATATCGTTATTTCACATAATAAGCACCCGGAACGGGTCAGATCGACTTTGAGTGTCATCCGGTATGTAGTAACTGAATATGGAGCTGCATCTCTGTTTGGCAAGTCGATCAGAGAACGGGTGCTTTCCCTGATAGAAGTTGCTCATCCTGATCATCGGGAAGCTCTTTTTATGCAGGCCAAAGAGAAAGGGTTCATTTATCCTGACCAGATATACAGATCGATCGCGGCCAACTATCCTGCCCATATAGGAACAGTGAAAACCTTCAAAGATGGCTTGGAGCTTATAATCAGGCCCATAAAAGCTTCCGATGAAGACATGATGAGAAGGCTGTTTTACAAGTTCTCAGACCGATCAAAATATTACCGATATTTTACCAGTATCAAAGTAATGCCGCATGAAAACATGCAGAAGTATCTCAGTGTGGATTATGAAAACATCATGTCGGTGGTAGCAGTTCAATTCCATGGCAACATAGAAAGAATCGTTGCGGAAGCCAGATATGCAGCTTATCCAAAAGGTGATAATTATGAGATGGCTTTTCTGGTCGATGAGGAATTTCAGGGCAGAGGCATAGCTACTTATCTGGCTGAATTCCTTATTATGACCGCCCGAGGAAAAGGGATCAAAAAGCTTAGTGCCTTGGTCCTATCACAGAATACTCAGATGCTGGCAGTCTTCGAAAAGCTTTCTGTCAAACCTATAAAACATTACGATGGAGATACCATCGAATTGGAATTTCTCTTGTAAGTAAACATTCTTAAACAGAACAGGCCGCCGCAATCACAGCCCGGGCATCCCATTTGGAAACCAGGGTCAATACCGCAGACTTCATCGGTCACGAATAGATTTCTGCATGGGCCAAGTCAGGTGTGGTAACAGCAGTAAACGGTGGATTTTTCAGCGGCTATCCCGATGGCAGTTTTCGACCCCAAAATAACATCAGCCGGGCCGAATCAGCCGTCATCATAGCCAAATTACGGCCCTGACACGATACCAAAATTATCATTAAAACTAAAACAAATCAAAATTAAAAATGAGAATTGGGAATACTAAAATAAGCCGGGGAAATCTCCGGCTTATTTATGTCTTTAAGAAAGCAGGGAGGTGACTATTGTTAATGAAAGAAAAATCGTCAGCGCATTTAGCAGATAGCGTGGAACATCTAAAATTCGAAATCACTCAGGAGTATGGTTTGAAACGGGAAGCAGAGAAAAAATGCAAGAAAAATATTAAAAACTCTTGAAATAACTTCTAGGGATAGATGCTCAGGCTGAGGACACAATAAGACTACTAAAACAAAAGGAGGTGAATTACAACATGGCACAAGGTGGAGGAAGCTCAAATAGGATTCTTGTTCCGCAGGCTCGCGCTGCGATGGATCAGTTCAAGATGGAAGCTGCCCGCGAAGTAGGTGTTACCCTGCAGAATGGTTACAATGGGGATTTGACCTCTAGACAGGCCGGCAGCATAGGTGGCCAGATGGTTAAAAAAATGATCCAGTCTTATGAACAGCAACTTGGCGGCCAGGCCCCTTTGGCATAACAACCGGCATTAACTGATTATTCTATTACAAAGCAAGCGGATGATTTTGATCCGCTTGTTTTCATTTTTAAAAAGTGTTCTTTTGATTAGGTAGCATACAATTCCAATTGTTCCTCCGAGATGCCGGGGAAGAGAGAAGACCCTACTCCCATGGCAATAATGCGAGCGCTGTTTTCTATTATTTCATCAATCTCTTTAGGAGTAACGCCTAGGTTGCCACCATAAAAAGAAACGATTTCCTGAATACTGTTGCGGGAGCGTATGTCATCATAAGTTAGGCCGTAATCCAGGCAATACCGTCTAACGGCTTGATCAGCAATTATGGTTGCATTAACAATGGTTGGACAGCCAATGGCGATAACTGGAACTCCTAAACCTTCTTGGGTAATGGCATGTCTAGCATTACCGATTCCAGAGCCAGGCTGAATACCCGTATTGGACATTTGGATGGTAGTACCAATACGTTCGACATTTTGAGCGGCCAGGGCATCTACAACTACTAATAAGGCTGGTTTAACACTATCGACGACACCTTTGATTACTTCAAAGGTTTCCAGCCCGGTTATGCCCAGGACACCGGGAGCTATTCCGCAGGTAGGCCGCATGCCCTCCACCAGAGCTTGAGGCGCATACTGATGATAGTGACGGGTAATGGGACTGTACTCAATGAATTTTGGCCCCAGAGAATCGGGGGTAGCTCGCCAGTTACCCAGACCAACCAATAAAACGGTTTGGTCAGGTGTCAAATTGTTTCCTACCAGCAGTTGCATGCTTTTAGCCATAGCTTTGACGATTTCTTCCTTGACATAGGGATCATTGATCTTTAGGGGAGGGGATTCGATAGTCACATAAGTACCGATAGGTTTGCCAACCTTCTGAGCACCGTTTTGATCCTTAATAGTTATGGTATTTATCTTGACATTGTTCTCCAGTTCTTCAACATTTTCTATTACGCCCTGAATTTCTACATCAGCAGCTCCGCGAACCATATCCCGCGCCTCAACAGCCAGATCCACTTGTAGATTAAAGGCTTTAACCAGCTCTTGCATAATATTCCTCCTTTACTCAACTTAGTATGTCACTGTTTTTGGCAAATATGCTCTATAGGAAAAATAAAATGGCGACTATGAAAGTCGCCATTTTGGGGAGAGGAGAATTTTGTAAAGTTGTTGGGGAGGGTTTGTTTACCAGACTTTTTATCTGGCTATCCATATCATTACCTGCTTAAGTAGTTTCTATACCCAGAAAATTAAAAAATTTTTATGCTAAAATATAATTGATTTAAGAGGAAGAAACCTATACTAAGCGAAGTATAAACGAGGAGATAAATATTTGCGAGTAATTGCAGGAAAAGCCAAAGGCAGAAAGTTGCAAGCACCATCCGGTATAACAACCCGCCCGATAACCAACATGATAAAGGAAGCCCTGTTCAATGTTCTACAGCCGCACATACTGAACAGCGATTTCCTCGATCTTTATGCTGGAAGCGGTAGTGTGGGCATTGAAGCATTAAGCCGTGGGGCTGCCAGTGCAGTTTTTGTGGACAATGGTTCTCAAGCTATAAAAATAATTCATGATAATCTTAGTAAATGCGGACTGCAAGGCGAGGTATACCGCAACGATGTTTTCGATTTATTAACGCGCATGGTTCGCCATAAGCGCAGCTTCGATATAATTTATGCTGATCCGCCTTTTACAAATGAGGTTTTGTTTGAACGAACCTTGTGCTCTCTGGATAACCCTGAGTTGGTTAATCCCGGGGGAGTGATCATCATCAGAGTTCCCCGGAATACTGAATTGTCTGCCCGATTAAATTGGATAGAAAACTATCGACAAAATACTTACGGTGAATCGGCTTTATATTTTTATCGCTCGGTTAAAGAGGGAGGTTCCTATGATGGAGATTTTTAGAATACTTGATGAGATGGAATTACTGCTTAAAGAAAGCAAAAGAGTTCCTTTATCAAGTGGCAAAGTTGTTGTTGATCCGAATCGTATTCTGGATCGTATTGATCGAATGAGAGCCATCCTTCCGGAAGAACTGGACTCGGCTCGGTCTTTGCTAAGAGATAAGGAGCGTATCGTGGAAGAAGCCTGTGCCCAGGCCGATCAGTATGTGGAACACTCGCGAGGGCAGGCGGCCAGATTGCTGGATGAAAATGAAATTACCCGCAATGCCATGCAGATGGCTGATGATATTATTGCCCGATCCCAGCAAGTATCCCGAGAAATCCACCAGGATGCTAATGATTATGCCGAAGGTGTTCTAACTCATATGGAAATTGTCTTACGACGCGGTTTGGAAGCTATCAGTATGGGGAAGGAAGAGCTCCGACAGTCTATCGACGAGTAGATTTTGGGATTTGCACCGCCAGGCTTAATAACATCAATATTGCAATTATGATAAGTCCGGCTATCAACGAGCAGATAGACATATACCAGGCATCGAAGGCGTACAATATGCGATAAGCAGGAATAGCCAGTGAGGGTACTATCTGCATGGGCTCTATGACCACCACATACCCAATCCAGGTGATTAAGCCGGACAGAGTTAATTGTATTAACCTCGACAACAAATAAAACCACAAGCGCACCGGTAATCCAGCCACGATGCTCATGACCTGAGCAATAATTGAAAAACCGCTGAAACCGATCACTATTGATATGGCCAACAGCTTGATGAAAACTGGATCACTGGTTGCAGCAATAATTCTGCTGCCCAAGGTGATTTCAAAAAGCCCAATACCCATACCAAAACAGATTGGATAGGAAAAGTTCAATGATCCTAAGAGCCAGGTCAGTAAATGGGCCATATGATCCATAATGCCCCAAACCGTAAACATACGCGTCATAACGGAAAACAAAACCACAAATCCAGCTATAGCCAGGAGATTGGTCACACTGCTGGAAACAGCCTTTCCCAATAAATTGCCCAGGCCTTTTTCTTCTTGGCTGAACTGCTGCCAAAGGCGGCGCAGAGCCTGAGTGGGGGTAATACTTGCTACAGTGGTGGTGGGGGAGGACATTCTACCCCAAATAAAGCCCACGATCAGATTGGCGGCATAATGGGAAACAGCCAATAAATAACCGAGTTGCGGAGAAGCCAACATACCCACTCCAATGGCACCGATGATAAATAAGGGGCTGGAATTATTTGTGAACGATACTAGCCGTTCGGTTTCTTGAGATGTAATCAGTCTTTCTTCCCACAAACGGCGGGAAAGTACGGCACCCATAGGAAATCCCGAAGTATACCCCATGGCTATAACCAGAGCACTGCACCCTGGCAAACGGAACACCGGCCTCATAATAGGCTCTAATAGAGCACCGATCAATCCTACAAAATGAAGGCTTACCAGTAGATCGGCCACAATGAAGAAGGGCAAGAGGGCCGGAACAAGTATTTGGTACCATAACTCAAAACCGCTAGCCGCCGCCTGGACAGTTTCACGGGGATTGATAGCCATAAATATGGCAAGAATTAAAACTATTATGGTGAAAAACGCAAAAGAGAATGGTTTCACTTGATTAATCTCCAGGTCTTTTTCTTAGGTATATTAAAATTTGCTGCTGATAGAATTAACTATCCAAAAAAGGGGGTATCTGATTGAGTAATAAACCGCATGTAGCATTGGTGTTGGGGGCAGGAAGTGCGCGCGGGCTGGCTCACATTGGCGTTATCCAGATCCTACTGGAAAATCAGGTTCCCTTTGATATGATCGTAGGCAGCAGTATGGGGGCCATGGTAGGCGGTATATATGCCAGTGGAACCGATATATACATGTTGGATCAAATGGTTGAGCATATGAATCAAGGCGTACTATATGATGTAAATCTGCCCCGCCTAGGTTTTATGGCTGGCAAGAAAATAAACACATTTCTGGATCTGTTGACCAAGAAACAATCTTTTGATCAGTTGCATACTCCTTTGCTGGTAGTTGCTACGGATCTGGTCACTGGAGAGCGAGTGGTAATAGAAGAGGGCTCAGTGACGAAGGCCATCCGGGCAAGTATTTCTATTCCAGGTATTTTGCGCCCGGTTCGCGATGGAGAAAAGATCTTGGTGGATGGGGCCGTGACCGATCGATTACCTATAACGGTCGCCCGAGAACGAGGGGCTGATCTTATCATAGCTGTCGATGTGACCTTCTGCGATGGTAAAAAAGTAGTTATTCGCAATACCTGGGATGTTATAATGACTTCTTTGGATATCATGCAAAGACAGCAATTTGATGCCGTATCACCCCAGGCTGACATTTTAATTCAGCCAGCTGTGGGAGGATATTCACCACGGGATTTCGAACGCTCCCGTGAACTGGTTGATCTGGGTCGGCAGGCAGCCCAGGAGAGCGTCGACGCCATTCAAACCCTGATTCGGGAATGGGAAGAGCATTAAGATAGCTATCTTTTTATTAAACAGCGCTGCTTTAAGGCGACTTATATTAGGTTTTGAATGATACGATGAATTAGGGAAAACCTAACTCTTAAACCGTCTGCCCTGTCAAAAAAGCCTCATAAACTGCATGATTCACCCTCATTACCCCCGATATTCTTTGGGGATAAAGCTCGAGATTTTGAATAATGACGGTTTTCAGCCGGGATTTTATCGGAATATTTGGAAAGGAAAACCATACAGCCTCCCCGAATTTGGCGGAGATATAAAAGATTCATTCTTTATGTCTATGAATTTTAAAAAGGGGGAGATAGGGTGAAAAAATATATTGCTGTTCTGCTGATGTTAGTATTATTGGCTATGCCTGGAACGCAAGGTTTGCTGGCTCAAGACTACAGCGAAAATTCGCTCCAGAATGAGTTGACGCTGCCGCAAATCGAAGCAAGCCAGGAACAGGCTGCAGATGAACTGGGAGAGCTTCCTGATGAACAGGAGCAATTTACCGGCGAACAAGAAGAAGCTCCAGATGGACAGGAGATCCCCGATGAGCAGAAGGAACATCCTGATGAACAGGTAGAAGTCCAAGATGATCAAGGGGAGTTACCGGATGAACAGGAGTTGACCACCCCTTATGATGATGTCAGAACTGAAGCATTAATTATTGATCCACCATCCTTTGATAAAAAGTCACTATCTTTAGAAGAGAAAAATGAAGAAATCGACAAGGTTCTTCGCGAGGTATCCGCAAACGCGAATGTAACTGAGAGTGTTTATAGTACAAAGAGTTGCTGCTCCAACTGCAATGAGTGCCCTGTCTATATATGGACAGCTTCTGATATATACAATATCAGAGATAATCTGAATGGATATTATGTTCAAATGGCTGATATAGACTTGTCTGCTTATCCTAACTGGGAACCAATCAATATGTTCAACGGCACCTATGACGGAAATGGATTCAACGTTACCAATCTGACCATTAGTAGAAGTACTGAGGATCGAATAGGATTATTTGGGGATTTAAGCGGCACAACTTGCTCATTGCAAAACATCAATCTTAAAAACATCTCAGTATCTGGCAGGCAGTGTGTCGGAGGTTTGGTAGGTTTTACCTCGGAAAGCACCGTAATAAATAATTGTTCAGTTACAGGACTAGTAAAAGGCGAAGATGCATTTATAGGCGGGCTAGCTGGAGTTAATGCCGGATTAATAATACAATGCAAAGTAACCGGACGGTATATAGATGGATTCTGGGGTGTTGGGGGTTTAGTGGGTTTCAATACTACTAATGGAATAATTTTTCAGTCTCATACTATTATCAGTGTTTACGGCGATGATCCGTATATTACCTATAGCGGAGGTCTGGCAGGCATTAACGGCGGTAGCATAAGGAACTGTTATTCTCTGGCTGGTGTTGTGATGGCGCCCAGTTACTCCGGTGGTTTAGTTGGCCATATGGTTACCGATGGTTATGTAAGATCATGCTATGCTGCTAAATATGTTAATTGCTATTCAAACAGCGGCGGGTTGGTGGGGAATAGTGCACTGGGCACAGTTTCTGATTCATATTACGACATAGAAATCGCTGATCAATACGATACTGGTAAAGGAGAACCCCGCACAACCGCCCAAATGAAACAGCAATCTACCTATGTCGATTGGAATTTTGCCGATATATGGGGTATTAATCCTGATACAAATTTAGGCTATCCCTACCTGAAGAGTCCCAGCGAGGAAAGCATTCCGGTCATTGTTATACCGGGTATCATGGGGTCGGAATTGTATGCTGCCGAAGATGATTACTTATGTTGGCCAAATATTTTTCATATTAATGACGGCCTCAGACGGCTTCATGTAAATGAGTACGGAGTATCGGACGAAGATATTACGGTTGGAGGACTTGTGGGACTGCCGGATTATTACAGCGAGATGATTGCCCAATTGCGGACAGCCGGTTTTAAAGTTGAAGAATTTCCATATGATTGGCGTATGGATAATAATATCAACGTAGATCGTCTTGAAGACAAAATTAATAGCACCTTACAAAAATACAATGCTGATAAGGTTGATATCGTAGCGCATAGTATGGGTGGCCTTGTCTCTAAGGCTTACTTAAACAAATATGCTAGAGCGAATAAGGTGCGAAAGCTGGTTACGATTGGCACCCCTCACCTGGGAGCGCCTAAAATGTTCGGCGTTTGGAAAACGAGCGAGTTAGAACCAGGTGCCTTTATTTCAATAGATGCACTTATAGATTGTGATACTGTCAAATATATCACCCGAAATTTCAGCTCAATTTATCAGCTATTGCCCAGTAAGGACTATTTCTCTTATGGCGGAGCTTACTACGAGGAAGGCTTCGATACCAATGGTGATGGCTTAATCAATGGCCGTATTTACAATTACAGTGATATGAAAGATTGGTATGACAAGCGCTATAATAACTCGGAATATAACGACCTTAACTGGAATATGCTGAATAACGCAGAAGCCTTCCATGATGTGCTTGATAAAATAATTATTACTGATAATAGCCTCGTAGAGGGATATATGATCGCCAGCGACCGGCAGGCCACGCCAGTACTATTACGCGATTATATTGGCTCGCTTGGAATTAAACACGAGAACAAAGTTGAAAAGCTGGAAGCCGGCGACGGAACCGTTCCGACTGTGAGCGCCACTAACGGACAAATTCAGCATAGTCAAATCTTTTATGTAAATGATGGTACGCACGGAGAACTATTGAAGCTTAGCCCAGTTATTCAAAAGACCATCCATATCCTAAACGGTGATTTCAATACACCGGTGGAAGGAATTCGCAGCGGCGTACCTGCCGAACTGGACGGGTATTATGTCTATGCGGCCTGCCCGGTGGATCTATATGTCACCGATTCGGAGGGTCAAGTCGCCGATCCCGAAACATGGGGAACCAGTATAATAAACTACTGGATTACCGGTGAAAGCAAGCACGCTTTCATCCATGACGATAATTTTGAGATAGATTTGAAAGGAACCGGTCAAGGAATTGCGGATCTGGTTATTGAAAAATATGAGAATGGTGAAAAAACTGAACGCTATTCCTATTTAGCTATCCCCACTGCCGAGGGAAGCGATGTCAGATTAACCGTTTCCGGCACACCCCAGAACCTGTTAATAGACACTGATGGGGACGGAACCTATGAAACCACCGCTGCGCCCGATAACGTGGCTTCCGGTGCAGCCCTTGAGGATACAACCGGGCCAGTTGTTACCAGCGACTTGAATGGAGCCTATTTTAATCAAGATGTAATCGTCAACATCTCCGCTCATGACCAATCGGGAATCGAAAAGATCATGTATTCCGTCAATAATGGTTCCTGGTCGGAACTGGTAGGCGGCTCGCTGACCTTCAACCAGGAAGGCGAATATCAAACCTCGGTATGCGCCCTTGATAAGGCAGGCAATTGGTCTGAGCCGCTCGAATTTACGATCTGCTTAGATAAGACTGCACCGGTTATCATCACCAACTTTGCCGACGGAATAGAAATAGAGCGCTTCAGTTCCTTTACCATATCCAATTCCGCCGATGACCAGCTATCCGGTATTGAACAGCTTTCCACCACCCTTGATGGACAAATAATTGCTAATGAAGGTGACATAGATACCGAAGCCCTTTCCTTTGGCAACCACACCATAATCATTACTGCTGTTGATAAAGCCGGCAATACTACCATCCGCCATATTACAATCAAGATTACCGCCAGCATGTCCACCGTGGGCAAACTGGTGGATCGCTATTATCAGTCCGGGGAGATCAATAATACAATTGTCTACCGCGGTCTGAAGGAGCTTCTGGCCCATGATATCACCCTATTGCCGTTTATGCTTAAGGTCAAAGCCGTGCGCGGCATACACATCACCAAACCTGCTGCGGATAAATTGCTTGACTACTGTGAGTGGATAATTAAAGATAAGTATTCGTGCAAACTATAGGCTTTGGTAAACTGGGGAGGAATTAGGAACCCTCCATGGTTTAACTATGACGCTTATCTTAGGAGTCGATTTAATTGGCTGAGTTAATAATTGCCATAGCACTATGGCCATTTATGGCTATTTTTGGTTTTGGCAGCAGTTTAGAGATTTGCTACTATTATTGCCCCATTCAGATAATTGAGACTTTTGCATAATAGCAAAAATCGGGTTCTTTGAAACTACAATATAGTAGCAGAGCATA
>CAZTZX010000043.1:0-16780 GCA_964618175.1 uncultured Syntrophomonas sp.
GTCAATGGGCAGAGGCGCACCTTTGTACACAACGGCGACGGTACTTATACCGATCCTGTCAGCGGCGCGACCTATACTCCCGAAGAACTTTCCGAACAGATGGAGCATCGCGCGGATAATGCCGGCACCATCAGACAAGACCAAGCGCAGTTCAGACAAAATGTTGACGAGGATTCTCAGCGGAACCAAGAGCGCAGTGATGAGAGTAAGCAATTTGAGGAAGATTTGCAACGCGAACGGCAGGAGCGAACCCGCCAGGAGAAGATCGAGCGCATTGCCAACGACCTCGGCATGAGCGGCGCCAGCGAGGATGAAATCAGACAGGAACTGAGCCGTCGCATGGAAAGAGACGAGGATTTCCGTCAGAAAATGAACGATTACGCTCAGCGTCGCGATACAGCCGTCGATATTCTGGAAGCCACGGTAGAAGCAGCAGATTACGGAATGGCGATAGGAGAAGCGGTGGTCCCGGGCGGAACTACTGTATCCGCAACCTATAAGGGAATCAAAAATATCGGCTCCACCGTTATGGAAAAAGGCGCAAGTGTTGGTTCTGTAGTAGAGGGTGCAATCAAAGGCGGCACCGAGGCGGCGAGTACTGTAATGAAACCGGGTATTGGCAAGGCGGTCACTACCTTCGGAGGTACGGTGGCAGGCGAAGTTGCAGAGGCGGTCAATGATGGTGAGGACTTGACTCGCGCGACAATGGAGGGTTTTGTGAAAGGAACTGTCAATGCCGCTAGCGGTGCAGCGGGTGACGCCTTTGGGGATATAGTAGGAGGTGAAAGCCTACTTAATAAAACTGCTGAGGCTGCTGGAAAAGTAGGAGAAACTGGCTTTGGCAAGGACTTAGCAGATCCGACATATGACAAGATCATTAATAAAGATGACTAATGGAGGTAATGTGATGAAAAAGCTTATGGTATTATTTATGACTCTTCTGATGATTTTCACCCTGGCTGGCTGTGGAGAAAAAAATAGTGGTGAGCCATCTCAAGGTTCTGCTCCAGTTGAAGCAAATTTGGAAAAGCAAGGGGTAAAAATATTTGGGATAGGCGAAGCGGCAGAAGCAGACGGCCTGGCCATCACGATCGACAAAGTTGTGTCGCCCGACCCGGATATGTTTCTTAACGGTCCCCAAGAAGGTTTTGCCTATATGCAGGTCTACTATACCTTTAAGAACGTCTCTAATGAAACTATAGAAACGCCAAAAAGACAAGCAATCTATATCGTTTATGAGGAAGGCCCTACAGGCGATGACTGCGATATGACATCCGATAAAAGCTCGGTGGATGTTCTTCCGGGTAAAAAGGAAGGGCTTTATGAAGCATTTACCGAGCTTGCTCCCGGCGAATCCACCAGCGGCTGGATGGTGTATCCGCGGTCGTTGGATAAATCAGAAGTCACCATGCACTATTATTCCAAGTTTGTCAATGTGCCACCTGCTCTTGTCTTTGGGTTTACGGCTCCATAAGCGGGAGTTTAAAACCTGCTGTGTAAATGGTAACGATCTCTAATAACTAATAGTAATCAGCTGTTACCATTTACGCAGTCAAATTCACGTTCTCAGTTTAACAGCGCTTGAAAGCGACTTTGATCCATAGATTCTTCCTCTAATAATACCGTAGCTATTTTCTGCAAGTGAGGCAGTCGTTCAGACAACAGTTGGTGGGTGACAGTTTCCATTTTGTCAATTATGGTTCGACATTCATCATACAGCATATTAGCAGGCACATCATCAATACTGACCACGCCCAGACTTGATAATCCTGATTGCACAATTTCCCGAGCTGTCTGCCAGGCCTGGCTGAAATCATTGCGAGCTCCGGTGCTTCGATCTCCATATATCAGTTCCTCAGATAAGGCACCCGCCAAGGTGATCATTATTTGATTTTCCAACTGGGGCCGAGTAAACAAATACTGATCGTCGTGGGGGGATTTCCGCATGAAACCCAAGGCCCCACCACGCGGTATAATTGTCAGGGATGCCACTGAGCCAGGATCGACCGTTTCGCTGATCAAGGCATGTCCCCCCTCATGGTAGGCGACCCTTTCAATTTCGTGCCTGGTGGGCTGGCGATCAGCCTTTTCACCTAATAACACTTTATCAATAGCTTCGGTGAAATGAATACCATCTATAATAGCAGAGCTTTCGCGCATAGCCAGTATGGCCGCTTCATTGGCCAGGCTTTCCAGGTGAGCTCCCGAAAAGCCGAAGGTTGCCCCGGCAATATCATCCAACACTTCTTCAGAACATATCGGTTTATTGCGAGTATGGATAGATAATATGCGCCGACGTCCTTCCTTATCAGGCAGACCCACCTGGACCTGGCGGTCAAAACGCCCTGGTCTCATTAAAGCAGGATCCAGTAAATCGGCACGGTTAGTGGCTCCCACCAGAAGGATGCGCGGATCTTCATCGGGAGTAATGCCATCCATCTCTACCAACAGCTGATTTAGGGTCTGGTCATATTCCATATGACCGCTGTGATTGCCACGTTTGGCCCCCAGTACATCTAATTCATCAATAAAAACAATAGCGCTGCCACTGTTCTCACGAGCAGCTTTTTTACGAGCATCAAGAAACAGCTGTCTCACCCGTTTGGCACCTACTCCAGCATACATCTCTATGAATTCGGATCCGCTGGCAGCTATGAAGGCTGAACTGGTGGAGGAGGCTGCTGCTCTGGCCATTAAAGTCTTGCCGGTTCCCGGAGGGCCGACTAACAGAATTCCCTTGAGGGGCCTAATCCCCATATGCTGGATAAGTTCCGGTTTCACGAGAAATTCCAGCGCTTCTTTCAATTCATTTATGGCCGAATCCTGTCCGCCAATGTCAGCAAAGCTTATCTGGTGCTGGCTTTGTACCCCTTTACCTAGATTTTTAAAACTAATTTGTCCCTGCGTTTTCATATAGTAAAAAAAGCCACCCATTGCCAGTATGAAAAGGCCAAAAGGGACAATATTGAAACCTATTACGGCCAGGAATATAAAGACCCCTACCCCGGCACCAATATAAATCTCTTTCACTTAGATTCCCTCCCTACTGATTAATGGATAGTTTACTGCCAATGTTTGGTCTGGCAATGATTTCATACAAATAATAATCGGCATCCTGAACTTGGATATATATTTTCTCCTCATCAACCCATAATTCATGTTTCAATTTCATCTGGCTGCATTTTTCACTTAACTGGTCATTCAACCATACAAACTCACTTTGCGCAGCCGCCTGTTGTATCGCCGGCTGTAAGTCAGAATATAATTGTTCTAATTTTTCATTTCTATTATCAATAATCTGCAAATCGTATTCATCCACAGAAAAGCGTTGCTTTAAGGTCTTCTCAATATGGTTATAAACTGATTGTAGATTGTCTACCATGCTCAGCTTTACGCGTATGTCATGAATCCGGTTCTCTTTAGTGATCGCCACCTCAGAAACCGGTTCCAGGGAAGACAACTGGTTTTTCACCGGATTTTCAATTCCATAAACGTTATAGGCCGAATACCCCCCGAATAAAATTGCTACAGTAAGTGCTACTGTGAGCAAAGCAATCACCACGCGAAATTCACCATTTTTCATCATTTCCCCCCCTTTGCGCAACAATAATTATATCATGCTTGCCGGAGGACTTCCTGCCGCAATATCTGGAAATGCGATAAGGACGGGGAGGGCCCCGTCCTTGCTATAGATAACATATCTGTTTTTCAAACCACTAGTCAGTACTATTTTAGAATCATCCCAGAAATAACCACGCGTTGTATCTCGTTAGTACCTTCGTAAATTTGAGTTATCTTGGCATCTCTCATCATCCGCTCCACTGGATATTCTCGAGAATAACCATAGCCGCCCAATACCTGCACAGCTTCGGTAGTGACCCACATAGCTGTATCGCCGGCAAACAGCTTGGCCATAGCACTATCCAATCCGTAGGGTTCTTTCTGTCCCTCTTTCCAGGCGGCCTGATAGGTCAGCAGGCGGGATGCTTCAATCTTAGTTCTCATATCGGCCAGTTTAAACCGAATAGCCTGCAGATTAGCAATGGGCGCATCAAATTGGAATCTTTCCTTAGCATAGTTCAGGGCAAATTCGTAAGCTCCCTGAGCAATACCCACTGCCTGCGCAGCTATACCATTGCGTCCTCCATCCAGAATCTGCATAGCGATCTTAAATCCCTGGCCTTCTTCACCCAGTATATTCTCTTTGGGAATGCGGCAGTCTTCGAAAACTAGTTCATAAGTAGCCGAAGTACGAATCCCCATTTTCTTTTCCTTTTTACCAAAAGAGAAACCGGGGGTTCCTTTTTCAACGATAAAGGCGCTGATACTCTTATGCTTGAGTTCTTTGTCACCGGTACGAGCGATAATCACATAGACATCTGCATAAGAGGCATTGGTTATAAACACCTTGCTGCCATTGAGTACATAATGATCCCCATCCAAGCGCGCCGTGGTTTTAGTTCCGCCCGAATCGCTTCCGGCAGAAGGTTCGGTTATTCCAAAAGCAGCCAACTTGGTACCAGCAGCTAAATCGGGCAGGTATTTCATCTTCTGCTCTTCGGTGCCGAATTTCCAGATGGGCCAGGAACCCAACGAGGTGTGGGCAGATAAAGATACCCCTATACCTGCATCGACCCGTGATAATTCTTCCACGGCAATACAGTAGCTCAAAAATCCAGCGTCGGCTCCGCCATATTTTTCCTCCCAGGGAATCCCGCAGATACCGAGCTCGGCCATCTTATTCCATATACCCATATCAAATACTTCTTGCTCGTCTCGCTCAGCAACTGTCGGTGCTACCTCATTTTCGGCAAAGTCTCTGATCATTTTGCGCAGCATTATTTCTTCATCGGTTAGTCTAAAATCCATTACAACAACCTCCTGCTAATAATAATTACTGTTAACCCGGCAGGGGTTAAAACACAGTGTACTAAAGGTTAATAAGAAACGATTCGACTGCTATTTCGCCAGATCTTCATCTCCTGAGCTTCCTTGATCAGTTGATCCCGATAATCAGGATGAGTGATATTGATCAAGGCTTCCGCGCGTTCCCAGGTACTTTTGCCTTTTAAGTCAGCGATACCGTACTCGGTTACGATCATATGAGTGGCGGTGCGCGGATCAGTAACAATCGAACCCGGAGTCAGAGTAGGTTTAATACGCGATATTATCTGGCCTTTGGAATTAAAGGTGGAAGTCATACAGACAAAGCTCTGCCCGTTTTTCGACTTATAGGCACCTTCCACAAAGTCTAACTGCCCGCCTGTGCCGCTGATGTGTCGGGTACCTACACTCTCGGCGCTTACCTGGCCAAAGAGATCAACTTCGATACAGGCGTTGATGGAAACAAAGTCGTCTATCTGGGCTACTACATAGGGGTTGTTGGTGTAATCAACCGCATAGGCAATAACTCCTGGATTATCATCAATAAAGTCGTACATTTCCGTGCTGCCCAGTGCAAAGGAAAAGACTTGCTTGTAGCGATCCAGGTTCTTCTTGGCTCCAGTTATTTTACCCGCTTCGGTCATTTTTACGTAGGCATCCACATACATTTCGGTGTGTACGCCCAAATCTTTTAAGTCGGAATCGGCAACCATGGTGCCGATAGCATTGGGTATGCCACCAATCCCGAGCTGAACGCAGCAGCCATCATAAAGCCGTTCGATGATATGTCCGGCAATTACTCTTTCTTCTTCAGTGGGTTCAGTGGCCGACAAGGTAGGCAAAGGTTGATTACTGCTTTCGACCACATAATCGATCTGACTGATATGGATGTGCTCCTGATTGCCTCCCAGAACCCGGGGCATGTTGGTGTTGACTTCCAGAAGAACATAATCAGCCATTTCGGCGGCGGCCATAGCAGAAGGGGCTCCGGCTCCGAAGCTGAAATAACCGTGTTTGTCCATGGGGGATACGGTAGCCATAAAAACCTTGGTGGGATCACAGTTATTGCGAGTCATGGTGGGACACTCATGGAACTTCATAGGGATGTAATAAAGTTGTCCTTGATTGTAATATTTGCGGTCTAATCCACCGAAATGCCAGGAATGCCATTGGAAATGTTCGCCAGTAGGATCGGCTTCCAGAGTGTAGTGGGGCCAAACTCCGATATCAACTCTGATCTTAACATCGTGAAGTTCATCTACTCTTTGAGCTAAAGCTTGGTCTAATTCATTGGCGCCACAGACCCCGAAAGCATGCTCAACCCAGTCTCCTGATTTGACTACTCTTACGGCTTGGGCGGCCGTGACTAATTTCTGCTGATATTGCTGCAAATGATCCATAAATATGACCTCCTACGCTGCTATGTACATTGCTTGAATGATAATAGACTATTAAATTGTCAGAATATTTCCGCATCATATTGTCCACATAATATCATGAATTATTATTTGTATCAACCACAATTATCATCAACATTTCGTTCACTAATCTTGAATTTATAAAAGTAATCGATTCCTGAAACTAACGTAATGGCAACCGCCAAATACAGCACCCATAATCCAATGGGGAATGCAAACAACTCCTGAAAACTCTTTTCCAGAATAACTAGTAAAATGGCAACTATTTGACTAATAGTCTTCACTTTGCCCATCCAACTGGCTGGGATCACGATACCCTGTTCAGCCTTGATAGCCCTGAGCCCAGTTACAGCAAATTCACGTCCCAGAATAACTATAACTGTCCAACCTGGAATTCTGGCCAGCTCAACCAGACTTATCAAAGCTGCCGTTACCAGCAATTTGTCAGCCAAAGGATCTAAAATTACTCCTAAGGTAGTGACCTCGCGCCTTTTACGGGCTAAATAACCGTCCAAACTATCCGTTAAGGCTGCCACTGAGAAGATAAGAGCGGCGATATAATCTCCATGCGGTATGTTTATAAGGAGAAATATAACAAATACTGGTATCAGTATTATGCGAAGAATAGTAAGACTATTGGGAAGGTTCATGGCTTAGCTCTCCGATCATATCATAATTACGCACTCCTACCAGATGTACCTGTACAAAATCTCCCTTACCTAAAGGCTGATCACTTTTCACCATGGTGATCCCATCAACTTCTGGGGCCTGGAAAAAACCTCGACCCAGGTAGAGGTTAGCTGAACGGCGTGATGAGATTAATATTTTCTCTTTTCGACCTAAGCGCGCTCTATTTTTCTGGCGGGTTATCCTGTGTTGTAATGTCTTTATTTTATCCAAACGTACAGCTTTAACATCATCTGGCACTTGGCCGGCCATGCGCATAGCAGCAGTATTTTCCTGGGGAGAAAAGGCAAAAGCACCCAGCCAATCAAACTCGTATTCCTGCACAAAGTCGCACAAACTCCGAAAATCGTTATCACTTTCCCCGGGAAATCCCACCATCACTGTTGTTCTAAGCACCAGATCAGGCACAGCTGACTTCAACTCCTGCAGCCGATTACGCAGTTCTTTCTCGCCGTGATGGCGGTTCATTTTGGTTAAAATCGACTGGGAAATATGCTGTACAGGAAAATCGAGGTAGGGTATAACATGCTCACTGGCAGCGATGGCTCCAATCATGTCTGACTTCAAATGAGACGGATGAAGGTACATTAATCGAATCCAATAGTCACCGGGGATCTCATCAAGAGCGTAAATAAGTTGAGACAAGTTAGCATCATTACCCAGATCATTTCCGTAAGAGGCGGGATCTTGACCAATAATCACCAATTCCTTTAAGCCTTTGTTAATAAATCCTTGGGCCTCTTGGACAATATCAGACAAACTGCGGGATCGTAGCTGACCCCGAATAATAGGGATGGCGCAGTAACTGCAGCGGTTATTGCACCCCTCAGAAATCTTCACATAGGCTAAACCGGCTGGTGTGGTCAAAATGCGAGGCCCCTGTTCTATAAAGGATTCGGGGGCAGGTTTAACCGCATTGACCCGTTCTCCAGAGGCTATCTTTTCAACCACTTGGTTAATTTCCAGGTAAGTGGAAATACCTAGTACCCCATCCAGTTCCGGAATTTCATCCAATAACTCCTGAGCATGCAATTGGGACATACATCCGGCCGCTATGAGATATTTAAGCAAACCCTTTTCTTTAAGCCGTGCTGTTGCTAATATTTGCTCAATGGCCTCTTCTTTGGCTTCAGTCAAAAAGCCGCAAGTATTAATGACAACCATATCGGCGTACTCCAGGCGATCAATCATGCTATGACCCTGTTCTTTAAGTAGACCCATCATAATTTCGCTGTCAACGCGATTCTTAGCACATCCCAAACTAATAAAACCAATTTTCACTTCTAGTATCACCTATTTTATTACTATTCAGCGGCAAATTCCATTTCTGCCACCTCGCCGGGCGCTCCCAGGGGCTCCTGCTTGATCCCGTTAAAGGTTATCTCCAAGCCTCCGGCATTACCAGCTTTAATATATATTAACTCATTTCCTTCAAAAGTTCGCTCTTCACCAGCAGGCATCGTAGCAGTATATAGCGCTTCACCGTCAACTATCACCGATAGCCAGCAGGGTTGGCTTGCCCTGATTTCCAGTTGCGCTACCGGGGTTTCCGGCGGCGGTGGCGGTGTAGGCGTCGGGTCAGGAGTCGGGGTTTGCTCAACCGGCTGGTGGGCTCCCGGAACTTGGGGTTCGACTTCCTGAGTGCTCCTATCGGCAATATATCCGACAACATAGTTGCCGATCCAAATGGCTAAAACCAGAAAGATAATTCCGGCCATTATGTTGCCCCAGGGCAGCACCACCCTATTTGAGGGCGCTAATGGCTCACTTATTTGAGGCACCTCCACCTGTTCCTCAGTGGAATAGGCTTGCTGTTTGAATTCATGAGAATATTCGTTTTCATTTAAGCCAAGTATTTTAGCGTATTTTCTAACAAATCCCGTCGCATAAACCTGGGGAGGTAGCACCTCATAATCTTCCTGTTCCAAAGCTTGAAGATAATACTTACGAATCTTGGTTTCCTCTTCAATCTCTTCCAAGGAAAGGCCCTGTCGCAGCCTTTCGTCCTGTAACTTTTGGCCTACTCCCATCCTGAATCACCCCTAACTTATGTAATGTTTATATATAAATAAACCTTAATTACAAATTGGAGGAGGCTGCCCCAACCCCTATTCGCACCGCTTGCCGAGTCGGATAACGGTTTGATAGACCGTAAACCAGACCAGCTAACAAACGGGGAATTCCAACTCTACAAGCAAATGCTTGTCCAGGCAGTAAGGGGAAATCGTACACTTGAGCATCCTTAATAAATACCAGGCGATTGCTCCCGTCGGATAAAACCAATAATTGATCGTCTTTAACTACCTGCGAACACCTGTTAATACACCTATCCCAAGCTGATGGTTCCTGAATTCCCAAAACCACTATGGAATAATCTCCGGTAGCTTCGGAAATATCTTGGTCATCGGCTAGATATCCATAGGTACACAGTTGCGGTATGCTATCCTCGTCCTTATTATTAAACAGCTGATAAATCATTTTCTGGTAGTGCGGATCAACCACCAAGTATTCACAATTAAGTGCCGCCCATGCCCGAGACTCAAAAGCCTTTTGCACGTCAGCATCTGATATAGATTCTTCGTATATTAGACCTTCCTGAGCACAAATACGTCGGCAGGTGCGACGGTCAGTCAGACGCACAATGCTACTGGTATCAATATTCAACTGCTGCATCCGCCTTAAAATTTCCGTTCCCAAGTCGTCATTGCCAAGTATTGTCATAACCTTGGGTCGGATTCCCAGGCCAGCAAATATAGTTGATAGATCTAAGGCTGTACCACTATGACAAATTTCTATTCTGGGCTTGGTTTCATCAACTTCTATACGCAGATAAACATCACCAATTACCGCGACACTGGCTTGTTCACTAAATACATAGCCTTTGCCCAGTACGGCGCCCTTTTTCATAAGGTTGGAAATATGTACGGCTGCCGAAGATCGGGATATCCCTAGGCGTCTAGCCAGGTCTCCCTGACTGACTAAGGGTTCTTTCCTCAGTACCTCCAAGATCTCTCGCTCTCTCGCGGTAAGACGCAATAGTTTCCTCCTTCCTATTTAGGGCCTTACATTGACTTTTGGTTTGCATATAGTTTTTCCAGTTGATCACTGTCTATAAGGATCTCACGCTTTTTATTGGCATCCAGTTGTGATACTATTCCTCGGTCTTCCATCAAATCAACCAAGCGTGCAGCCCGAGAATATCCGATACGGAGTCGGCGCTGCAAAAGTGATACGGAAGCTTTTTCGTTGTCTACAAAAACAGTTACTGCATCCCAGAATAACTCATCCTCGGGCTCCAGATCCGCTTGCTCCAATGAAAATTCCATCTCTTTTAGCTGGTCTTCATCCTCAGATTGATAAGCTTGTTGTTTTATGAACTCGACCGTCTTTTCAATATCCTGATCAGATACATAGGCGCCTTGCACTCGATAAGGTTTGACCGCCCCCACCGGGAAAAATAGCATATCTCCCTTCCCCAACAGTTTCTCTGCTCCGCCCATGTCCAAAATGGTACGAGAGTCAGCCTGTGATGATACAGCAAAGGCAATGCGCGAAGGAATATTAGCCTTTATTACCCCGGTAACCACATCAACTGATGGTCGTTGGGTAGCGACAATTAAATGCATTCCCGCCGCCCGTGCCATTTGGGCTAGACGGCAGATTGAGTCTTCCACTTCCACGGGAGATACCATCATCAGATCTGCCAGTTCATCTATAACAATTACTATATAAGGCATTTTTTCATCGGCCGTCTGATTATAGCGAGCAATGTCGCGTACGCCCTTTTCGGCAAATAAACGGTAGCGCTTCTCCATCTCCGTAACCATCCAGCGTAAAATCACGGCTGCCCTCTTGGGATCAGTTACTACCGGACACATGAGGTGCGGTATACCGTTGTAAACTGTTAATTCCACCATCTTGGGATCGATGAAAACCAATTTTAATTCCTCCGGAATAGCATTGTATAACAGACTCATAATAATGCAGTTAAGACATACGCTTTTTCCGGATCCAGTTGAACCGGCAATGAGTAGATGGGGCATGTCCGCCAATTTTGCAACCACCGTTGACCCGGAAATGTCTTCTCCCAGAGCAAAAGCCAAGGGTGAATTTAGCCGCCGAAAAGCAGGTGATGACAGCAGACTCCGCAGTCCAACACTCAATATTTTGCTATTAGGTACTTCTATCCCTACTGCCGATTTGCCGGGAATAGGTGCTTCTATGCGAATGCCCGGAGCAGCTAGATTCAACTGCAAATCGTCGGTCAGGCTTATAATTCTGCTTACTTTCACTCCCGGTGCCGGGGTCAGTTCATACCTGGTTACGGCTGGTCCACAGCTTACCTGATTAACTTTGACCCCAATACCAAAATTAGCAAAGGTCTCTTCTAAAACTGAAATACTTTCTTTAATATTTTTCTTGTCGATACTTCTCTCCGAAGTGATCTCACTGAGCAGTTCCAGGGAAGGTTTTTGATAATTGGGGTTGTCCTCCCTTTTCGCTTCCTTAGAGGGCTCTGCCATGGGTAAAGGAGCAGCGGTCTGATCAATTCCCCGCTCAATTTCCGGCTCTGGACTTACAACCATTTCTACCCAATTATAACCTGGCTTTTCTGCTACTGGTGTTTCCATGCCGTGATCTATGATTATAGGTTCGGTTCTTCGGGTGTTAGGAAGCGGCTTGTCTTCCCCTTCCTCCTCAATTTCATAAAACATGACTTGACTGAGCCAGTTTTTAGTTTTTGTGAACCAGGCCATAATAAAGGCACCGATTTCTGCTAAAGGTTGGTTGATAATTAGCAGTAAAGAAATACATATTCCTAAAACTAAGAAAATTACTCCGCCTACTTGTCCAACTAACTGGACAAAAAGGTAAGCTATCCCTCCGCCCAACCATCCGCCTCCCATGCCCCTTTGGCCAGCTGACCAGGGAGTAAGACCAGATGGTATATCATACAATCCATAGTAGATCAGAACACAGACAAATAAAAGAGAAACACCCCACATTCTAATCGACCAGGTTTGCTTGTAAACTCCCAGATGAATGGCCCAGGCTAAGAGAAGAAACGAAGATACGATAGCCCCTTTTCCAAACGCCATTTCCAATCCGGCAGCTACTCGCGATCCCATCCAACCGATTACCTGAATGTCTTCCGGCATACCCTGAGCTTTACTGACAGATATGTAGATAAATAGAGCCATAACAAAAGCTATAATGGAGAGGACTTCATTTCGCAACGGATTCTGTCGAGTAGTTTCCTTCTTTTGTATACGAGTTGCTTTAGCTTTTACTTTCTTTTTCTTGGTGGTTGGCATAAATCGTCTCCTGAATAATTTACGTATTCGTATTTGGAAATGCAAACAAGAAATGGATGGCAACTTACAATTATACTACTATAGGTACATTTCTCCTGACGAAGTAGAATTCCTGCTCGGACTGGAAAATACTGTTTCTACTCAAGCACCAGCAATGAAAGCCCAGATCAATGTAAATGCGGCCAGCGCCCAACAGTAATACGAAAATATGGAAAGATTACCACGATTGACCAGTCTCAAAACCACCTTTATTGCTAAATATCCGAAAACTGCGGCTGTCAGCGGGCCGACGATATAGGGAAGTAAATTAGCAGACAACATACTGGTATTTAAATCCTTTAATTCAAATACTGCCGCCCCTAAAATCACGGGAATAGACAGCAGAAAAGAATAGTGGGCCGCGAACTGACGATCTAACCCAGCTATTAGTCCAGCAGCTATGGTTGAACCCGACCTGGAGATACCTGGTAGTATAGCTAGAGCTTGCCATAATCCGATAAATAATGCCTCTCGGTAGCGAGTATCATCACTATCCTTATAAAATATGATGCGGCGGGAAATTGCCTCTGACCATTTGAGAATAAAACCAGTGAAGATCAATCCCAATCCTACAACCATCAGTGAGTCGAAAGCTTTTTCAAAATAGGGCGCTAAAAGATAACCAGCCAAACCAGCCGGAATAATCCCAACTAAGATCAGGTAAGTAAGACGTGTAAAGGGGCGGCGCAGAATCCCGTAAATGTCAGGCCAGAAGGCAACAAAAACCGCCACCAATGTTCCCAGATGCACCAGAATGTCAAAGGTGAGCGGGGGTTCACTGATGGCGAATAAGTGTTGAAATATAACCAGGTGACCGGAACTACTCACCGGAAGGAACTCAGTCAAACCCTGGATCATTCCCAAAATCAAAGCTTGAAGAGTGGTCAATTATTGCCCTCCCTGACAGACTTTGTTAAAGTATAGCATAGCTTAGGTCTAAACATGCCAGAGAAAGGCAAAATCCTTATTCAATATTTGGTAACAAATCAATAACACTACCGGGTTGAAATTTTACATTAATATAGTCCATAGGCTCAGTACTTCTTATGTCTATGACCCGAACCTGATTCTGCCCGCATCCTTCAACCAGCAGTTCACCTCCGGAAGGCAGCTTGAGAGAAAACGGCTGTTCGGGTTTTTTCTCTTCTGCTCCAAAATCAAAAGGCTCAGGTAAGTAAAGAATCACTGCAGTACCCCCCTGGTCATCTTTAATTCATCCAATTTACTCAGGGCTTCATTAATTCCACCCACTTGATCTATCAAGCCATAGTCAACCGCATCTTTTCCAACCACCACTGTTCCAATATCCCGGGCTAGCTCCCCGGTTCTAAACATCAGGTCTCTAAACTGCGCTTCGCTGATGCGGGAATGTTCCAAAACAAACTGCACCACTCTATCCTGCATTTTATCAAGATATTCGTAGGTCTGCGGTACGCCGATCACTAGCCCCGTCAATCTTATTGGGTGAATCGTCATAGTAGCCGACGGTGCAATCAACGAATAATTCGCTGCTACCGCAATACTAACTCCAATGGAGTGACCGCCCCCTAGTACTATGGAGACAGTAGGTTTGGTCATGCTGGCAATAGCTTCAGCTATGGCTAACCCGGCTTCCACATCTCCACCCACCGTGTTAAGCAAAACCAATAGCCCCTTAATGTTGGGATTCTCCTCTACGGCAATCAACTGAGGAATAACGTGTTCGTATTTGGTAGTTTTATTCTGCGGAGGAAGGACCATATGTCCTTCAACCTGCCCAGTAATGGTCAAACAGTGGACATCGCTCTTATAGGCGGGGATTTCCAACTGCCCCAGTTCTTTAATATTCTCAAGTTTTTGCTCTTGATTAGCCTCCGGTTGTTGTTGTTGATCTGATGTCAAAGCTACTTCTCCCTTCCACTTCATGATTAAGATTAGGATATCCGCAGTGTTGATAAATAATACAAATATAAAAGGCCGGTTTTTACGAAAAAACCAGCCTTAGGCAGAAGTTGAATTCTTATGAAGAGCTTATTCTCTTCCTAAGCGGTTGTACACTGTCAATGCATCAATAACATGGTATTGTTCGGATCTGTGATTTCCTTTTGCACCAGCTGAAATTAAAAAATATTCCTGTTGACCCACTTGGGCGAGACTCGCAAGACATAGACCAGCCTCCGCGGTATATCCAGTCTTTCCTCCTAAAATCTCCCCATCAATAATGTTTTGATTGTCGAGGTCTTCAAACATGGTACTGTAAAAAGTTATCCCTCCGGGGTGCATATTAGTAGACTGCGTGGAATGGCGGGATGAAGTAAATAGCTCCCGGAAAGTATCATTTTGCCAAGCATAGCTTAAAAGAATAGCCAAGTCTTGGACTGTGGTGTAGTGGTTTTCATTGTGAAGTCCGGTCGCATTTTCAAAATGCGTATTGACCATACCTAGATCTGCCGCCTTTTGATTCATTATTTTCACAAAATTCTGCTCCGATCCTGCTATATGATCAGCAAGTCCCATACAACTCTCCGCGCCGCTGGGCAGCATTACTCCATATAACAAATCGATGGCACTTACCCGCTCACCCGATTGGAAACCTGCCATTGATGCATTTGCTTCGTACAGTTCCTGAAACATAGAATTGGTGAGTTTTATTTCATCCTGCAGATTAGGGAGATGTTCTATGGCAACAATGGCTGTCATCATCTTAGTCAAAGAAGCGGGATAGATCATTTCTTCGCTATTTTTCTGCATCAGGATGGTATGGTCTTTTAAACGAACCAAAATCGCATTAGAACTGTTCAGCCCATGGGAAGCTATTAAAACGGAGGAATCAGTTTTTATTGATGGAACAGGTCTTGCTCTATCGTCATACCAACCAGGTGTTATCTTTAAAGATGGATCCAACCAGGTTTCATCATCATATTCCCTCTCAAATATATGAAGGTTTCCCAGCATAATGTAAACCGAAGCAGCAATGACGACCGTCAATAAAAAGACATTAAATCTACTCTTTCTTGAGTTTTTCCGATTAACTATACGTGTCAATAAAAACAGCTCCTTGATCTGTGCTGAATCTATTCAACCACAGAACAAAGAGCTATGTAGGAATTCTATCTTATGGATTTCTTAAGATTTTCTTATACATCGGAAATGGATTGCGATAGCAATTACAACAGATCGTTATAACGGAGCTTTATGGTAAATGTAGTATTTTCCTGGTTGCTTTCCACGGAGATCGTTCCGCCGTGAGCCGTGACGATTTCTTGAGCGATGGCCAAACCTAACCCTGCTCCACCGGTATTTGTAGAACGGGCCGTATCTAATCGGTAAAACTTTTCAAAAATAGTTTCAATCCTATGCTGTGGGATCGGATTTCCCTGATTGGCAAAAGTAATTACAATGTTTTTGTCCTGCTGCCTGGCAGAAATGTCAATGACGCTGTTCTCATAGCTATAGACGATTGCATTTTTTAAAATATTATTGAACACACGGGCCAGTTTGTCTGCATCTCCCCACAGAGTGAGCCCGTCAGGCACATTGACACACACCTTCTTTTTCTGTGGAGTCAGCATTGGATAGAATTCATCTGCCATCTGCTGAAGCATGAAAAGTAAATTGATTTTTTCTTTAACCAAAACAATCGTTTGCAGATTAAATCGTGTGATCTCAAAAAACTCATTGATAAGCTGCTCTAATCGATAAGCCTTTTCCAAAGTAATACCCACATATTTTGCCTTTTGCTCAGGGGGCATATCAGGAGCTTCATCCAAAAGACTTAGGTATCCTATAACAGAGGTCAGAGGTGTCTTTATATCATGAGCCAAGTAAACTACCAAATCATTTTTACGCTGTTCCGCATAAAGCGCGCCTTTTTTTTGTTTTTCCAAGTTGCTTTTTATATGATTAAGCTTATTCTCCATAAAATCCAATTCCGGTAATAATATGATTTCCTCATCGGATTCCTCCGCAAGTTTATCCATTCCAACATTTATTTCATCAAAATATTTAGTAAACCAAGAAACCGAAAATTGAAAAAGGATAACCCAAAATATCAGGATCACAGCAAAAAGAATTATGTCCATATTGTTGCGGATCACAAGCTGATAGATCGTGTATGCGTCCGAAAATTCAAAATGAAAAACGTTAACTAAAAAATCAACGATACGATCTGCGATCTGTCCACGCAAGATATAGCGCAATAGAAAAACAGTCACAACGGCGGCAACTGTAATTAGAAGCATTTGAAAAAACACTTTTCTTTTTAGTTTTGTATAATCATTCCTTCTTTTATCTCTCGTACTTGTCAATTTTATAGCCAACTCCCCATACCGTTTTGATATATTTAGGATGTTCCGCGCTGTCGTACATTTTTTCCCTTAAATGCCGGATATGAACCATTACCGTATTGTTGCTGTTAGTGAAATACTTTTCCCCCCATACTTCACGGAACAATTCTTC
>CAZTZX010000044.1:0-16007 GCA_964618175.1 uncultured Syntrophomonas sp.
TAACAGACCTTAAATGTCTGCCACTCTGTCACCCCGCGGCGGGAAACTCATTATGAAGATCTTGTGGATCCCATGGGAAAAGGGACGATGTGGGCATCGTCCCCTACGCTTTTTCAGCAGTCTCTAACTCTCCCCTAAACCTCCTGTACCGCTTTCTTATTGTCATCCTGAGGGAGGAACGACCGAAGGATCTTTCCTGTTAGCATAGTAAAGATTCTTCGACTCCGTCTCAGAATTTGCACGCGCTAAGCGCACCACGATGAATGAAAATACTTCCTTGGGTGTAGGGGAGGCTTTAGCCTCCCATCGGAAACTAAAGTTTCCGCTACTGATTAGGTGAGAAGCATTTTCATAGCAATGACAGACCTTAAATGTCTGCCAAGGTAGCAAGCTATCCCCTTGGCGCGATGCCTTATTTGTAGAGTTGGGTGACCTCGGCTTTAGGGAAGTAGTGTTCTACTATCTCCCGAGCTTTTTTGCCTTGGTTGGCCATAGCCTGAGCTCCCCACTGTTCCATGCCTACTCCATGCCCCCAACCGCTGCCTTCAAAGACTACATTATCACCGCTCACCGTGATTTTGCTGATGGCAGTAGAGTAAAGACGGTCAAAACCAATTTCCTGGCGCAAATCCACCGCCGGAATGGAAGCTTGGCCGGCTGTAATGGTAGTAGCTCGACCGGAGGGACCACGCTTGCTGACGCGAAGGTCACTCAAATCTCCCGCTTCAGCTCCCAAAATGGTTTTTACCTCAGCGATAGGCACTGTGACTTTCCAGTTCCTATACTTTTTCGGGGCTTGCTCTATACCCTCAGTATCCACGGAAACATTATAGGGGGCCTTTTTGGCCAGCTTGGGGAAACCCTCCGCCATGGAGGCCGTTTTACCATTGGAGACGGCATGAAACATGGCATAGACAAACTTACCATCTGTCGTTAATACCTGGCCACGTGTTTCCTCCACAGCTTTACTGATCTTGTCAGTGATCAGATCCGCATTATAAGCTTGGAATTCGGTATGATCATCACTGGCATCAGTACCATGTTTGCCCCGAGTGCCATTCTCATACTCGATCAAACATAAGGTTCCGGTGCGAGCGATTATCGCCTGGGCTTGGAGAGCTTCCATAGGAAACTTGGGGCCAATTTCGGCTGCCACTACTCCTTTTAGATATTCTTCCAGTTTTACTTCCTCTTTACGTCCCGTATCCTTACGATACAAGCTGATAGTGGGTTCCTTATCATATTTAGCCACCTCCGGGGCCATTTTCTGGGGGGAGGGTTTTTGCGCCTCCTGCTGGCAACCTGCCGTGATACCAGCTATATACACCAGAGCCACGGCCAACCATAGCCATTTATAGTGCTTGAATTTCATGATATTCAAGTGCATCGCTCCTTTTGTTTTTTATAGTTTTACCGCTAGGCAATTTGTTATGACAGTAAATACAACCGAATTGGGAACTTGGTCAAGCCCGACCGGTAATATATAATTGAACAAGTGTAAATGGAGGAGATGGCCGTAATGCATATAGTTCTGTTTGAACCGGAGATACCACAGAATACAGGCAATATAGCCCGTACCTGCGCTCTGACTCGTAGTGTCCTACACTTAGTAAAACCGTTGGGTTTTTCCGTAGAGGATCGCTATTTGAAAAGAGCCGGTTTGGATTACTGGGATAAAGTAGAGGTCAATATGTGGGAAAGCGGGGATGACTTTCTCCGGGCTTTTCCCAGCCAAAGAAAATTCCTGGCTACCACCCGAACCAGCCAGGGCTATCAGGATATCCAATATCAAATAGATGATATGCTGATTTTTGGGCCGGAGAGCCGGGGATTGCCGGCCCAGATTTTGCATTCATTTCCGGATAACTTGATCCGTATTCCTATATTGGATATCGGACGATCACTGAATCTAAGCAATTCCGTAGCGATAATCATATATGAAGCTCTGCGTCAAATGGACTTTCCCGGACTACGTTAATGATATAAAGTGTAGCTT
The DNA here is from genome assembly GCA_964618175.1 of uncultured Syntrophomonas sp. Classification (GTDB taxonomy): domain Bacteria; phylum Bacillota; class Syntrophomonadia; order Syntrophomonadales; family Syntrophomonadaceae; genus DTU018. The sequence continues at coordinate 1,997 of CAZTZX010000044.1, forward strand.
TGCCATTGAAAGAAGAAAACTTTGCCGTATTATGGCAAGTATTGTTATAATTAAGGTCGAGGCTTACTGTAAACTAATTGTAGGCGAATTAGTACTTATCAAGCAGGACCATGATCCTGTGTCCCTGTAGTAAGGTATCTAGTCACCCTAAGCTTCATACCAAGGTGGGAGAGGTGAAGATGTGGAAGTCTTGATCGCTGATGATGATGCTCTATCGCGGCGTATCCTGCAGGATGTATTGGCTACCTGGGGCTATAAAGTACAGATTACCAAAAATGGGCATGAAGCCTGGGAAGCTCTGCAGAAGGAGGATACCCCCAATCTGGTTATCCTGGACTGGATGATGCCGGGATTGGATGGTGTCGATATATGTAAATTACTGCGCCAGCATACCAAAGCTCGCTACACCTACATTATCCTGCTTACCGGCCGGGATAGACCAGAAGATATTGTTCATGGTCTGGAAGCAGGAGCCGATGATTATATTATTAAACCGTTTAATCCCGAAGAGCTTAAATACCGTTTGAAAATCGGTGAACGTATTATTGATCTAGAAGAGCGTATTCTGGGCTTGGCTAGAATTGATTATTTGACTGGATTACTTAACCGGCGGGCTTTTATGGAAAGACTGGAAGCGGAGATCAGCCGTGCGCAGCGGGAAACAACTAGTTTGGGTATTATTATTGTTGATCTGGACTTTTTTAAGAGGGTTAATGACAGCTATGGCCATCAAACGGGGGATCGGGTTCTGCAAAATGTAGCCCGGTGTCTGCAGCAGTCTTGCCGTAGATATGATTTTGCCGGTCGCTATGGAGGAGAGGAATTTATTCTAGGTTTCCCCGGAGTAACAAATAAGGGTATTCAGGACATTGCTGACCGGGTCTGTAAAAGTATCAGCCAGTGTGAAACAGAGGACACCACACAGTCACAGCCCATTATTGTAACCGCCAGCTTGGGGGCAGCCTGTCTGGAAGACTATCCTGATGCTGACCAACTGATATCGGCAGCAGATAACGCGCTGTATCAAGCTAAGAGAGAAGGGCGCGATAAAGTTGTCATGGCGGAGTAAATTTGATAATTGCCGATAAAAAAACCCGCACTAGGCGGGTTTTTTATTGTTTATTTATAAGCCCTAATAGAATAATTGAGCTTAAGGTCAGGCTACAGCATAGCTTGATTTAGTCTTCTGGCTGAGGGGCTTCGACCGGACATACATCTGCACAAGCACCGCAGTCAGTGCAAAGATCAGGATCGATTACGTACTTGTCATCGCCTTCACTAATGGCTGCTACAGGGCACTCGTCAGCACATACGCCACAAGAGATACATTCATCATTGATTACATAAGCCATGCGGATTCCCTCCTTTGTTCTCAGGTTAATACTTGCATTATAGAGAACGGCTATTTCTTTGTCAATTTGTTCTGCTTCGGTTTCTCCTCGTAAGGCCAGGAGAGGAATTTAGTGGTACCGGGGTGAACGATGGTATCTGGACTGGTCTTCAAAATAAAATGTGCCCGATTTTGCAGAAGAAATAACAACTGTCAGTTAGTTGAAAGCCCATGAAAGAAGGGACTGCTGTTAACGTATATAATCGTGAATCAGTAGCATCTTGTCACTGTGATTGTATGACCATTTTGATATAATATGTACTGCAGGGAACTATTTGCAGGAGGAAATGTTGATGCAGTGTACTATTATGACTAATGGTGAATATGCCGCCTTGTTTCGCTACCGCTCCATAGTAGATAACAGCCCGTTAATTATCTGCGCTGATGGAGGGGCCAATTATGCTTACCAGTTGGAGATCGTTCCCTACTGTATTGTAGGTGATATGGATTCTATCCGTCCCGAGGTATTGGAGCATTATACTCAACTGGAAGTACCTTTCTTTAAGTACCCAAAGCGCAAAGACTTTACCGACACACAACTGGCCTTGAGTATTGCTGAGGAGAGGGGCGCTGAAGAAATCACCTTATTAGGTAGTCTGGGTGGTCGCTTGGATCATACCCTAGCTAATCTTTACGGCAGTATGGATGTTGTACAAAAGGGCAACCGTATAGTACATTACCATCCTGATTATCAGGTATACATTATCAACCGCAGTTTAGAAATAAGGGGAACGCCTGGTGATACTGTATCAGTCATATCTTTGACCGATACTTCGCAAGGGGTGACAGAAGTAGGCTTCGAATACCCTATACACGATGTGGTCTTAGAAAGCAACAATCCTTCTTATACCGTTTCCAATGTCATGACCACTACCACTGGTACTATTCAAGTTCGCCAAGGTCTGCTGGCTGTATTTCACTATCCGCAGTTTCCTGATCAGTAACTACAGGGGATAAGCAGCATACTAAGAACAAGAATCAAGCATAAAGGGAGTATTAGACGTGGATTTTAGTTTCCTATCCGGCACCTTTGCCAGCCCTTGGGACATTCTGCGTAATATTATAGACATTGTCATTATTGCCTATGTATTTTACCGGATAATAGGCGTGATCAAGGGCTCGCGCGCCGAGCAGCTTCTAAAAGGCCTGGTTATTCTGCTGGTGTTTTCAGTGGTGGCTAGTTTGTTGCATCTGGAAATGGTCAACTGGCTGTTAGAAAAGGCTTGGATAATATTTGCTATTGCCCTACCCATAGTCTTTCAGCCCGAACTGCGACGGTTATTGGAACAGCTGGGACAGGGAACCTTTTTTGCTTCCTCCAGCCGGCAGGATCCGCAGCGGGACGACCTGGAAACTTTAATAGGTGAAATCAGTGATGCGGCAGCAGTTCTTTCTCGCAATCGGGTAGGTGCTCTCATGGTTTTAAGCCGACTGAACGATATCGAAGAATATTTGGACAGCGGTGTAAAAGTGGATTCTCAGGTATCATCCCGTTTATTGATCAATATTTTTGTACCCAACACACCTCTTCATGATGGTGCGGTGCTGATCAGCCAGGGGCGCATAGATCGGGCGGCCACTTTCCTGCCTTTAAGTGATAATCCCCTGTTGGAGAAGGGTCTGGGAACTCGACATCGAGCCGGTGTCGGTATCAGTGAAGTATCCGATGCCATTGCTGTTATCGTGTCCGAGGAGACCGGAACCATATCTACCGCAGCAGGTGGCAAGTTAAATAGATATTTGGATGCGGCTGCTCTCAAAGAATGGTTAACTCGTGAGCTTATTTATCCCAACCGAGAGCCCAGTAGTTTGCTGCGAAGGAGGTGGAGTGCCAATGGCAACCAATCCGATGAAACCAAAGACCACCGGCCTTAAAATCATATCAGTAGTTTTAGCTATTCTGCTCTGGCTTTATGTTATGAATCAAGGACAGCTCTCCGCCCGGCAAAACGTTATGGATGTGGATCTGCATTATGCATTTCTGGCCGAAGGTCTGACCGTGGAAGGGCCGAGCACCGTTGCGGTACGTTTGTGGGGTGTTTTTCAGGAACCCGATCGTATTGAAGCCTATGTGGATATGACCGACTTAGACGAGGGTACTCATAATGTACCGGTTCATGTTGAGCCAGTGACCGGATCCATGTTTACCAGCGTAGAACCGGATCGAATAGATATAGTGGTGCGCCAAACCCGCCAGCACATAGTCACTATTGATTATGAGGTTGTCCAAAATCCTCCCGCCGGCAATGAAATACTGGATATAATGGTGTCACCGGATAAATGTCTGGTAAAAGGAGACGATGAGGCCATAACTCAGGTTCGTACCGTAGTCTGCCAGGTCAATCTTGCCGAAGCTTCTGACGTGGCAATTTTCAACGCTCCTTTAATAGCCCGAGATGTTAATGGTAATCTGGTTACCGAAGGCATCCGTTTGGTTCCAGAACAGGTGCAGGTGGTAGCGGTGATCCGGGAAACCATCGCGACCCAAACGGTTCCCCTTAAGCCAAATTTAGTAGGGCAACCGGCTGAAGGCTTTGAGTTGGGAGCTGTTAAGTTGGACACGGAGACCATAACCCTGGTGGGTAATACAATAAAAGTTCAACCGATAACTGAGATTCAAACCGATCCGATAGACCTGGAAGGCCGGGCCGAATCCTTTGCAGAACCAGTCTCTATCACCTTGCCGGAAGGAATACAGGGCTATCCCGAACAGGTGCAACTGTCGGTGGAAATAGTGAGTAGTGAACCGGAGCAGGAGGAGTCATCATGAAGATAAGGGTACGCGGATTGCGGTTGCCACTTGAACACGATGAGAGCGATGTCTTAAAAGCTGCTGCCCGGCGTATAGGGGTAGAGTTAGCAGACATCTGTGGCTTCACTAAGGTTAAACAGGCAGTAGATGCACGCCGCCAAGAAGTTTTTCTTACTTATACTCTTGATATTGAGCTGACTGAAGAGGTAGAATTACCTGTCGGTCTTTTTGATAGTCCGGAAATTGTAAAAGTCCCGATTACGGAACAGCCGGTCTTAAGGCGTGGGAACCAAGTTCTTCCGACTGCTCCGGTGATCGTGGGATCTGGCCCAGCTGGGCTTTTCTGTGGCCTGCTGTTGGCCAGGCAGGGATATCAACCGGTAATAATTGAACAGGGAGCCGACATGGATCAGCGCATTGCCGCAGTGGAGTCCTTCTGGAGTCAAGCAAAACTGGATCCTTGGGCCAACCCCCAATTCGGGGAAGGAGGAGCGGGAACCTTTTCGGATGCCAAACTGACTACTCGTATAGGTGACCAGCGGGTAAATTATGTATTAGAAGTCTTTATTGAACACGGAGCACCGGAAGAAATCAGCTACCTCAAAAAACCTCACATAGGCACTGATATTATCCGGCGGGTCGTCAAGCAGATTCGCCAGGAAATAATAGACTTAGGCGGCGAATTCTACTTTCATGCGCGCCTGACTGATATGAGTATTAACAAAATGTCACTGCAGAGCATAGTAATAAATGACCGGGTGGAGATTCCTTGCTCGGTGATTGTTCTGGCGGTCGGCAATAGTGCCCGGGGGGTATACCGTCTCTTGAAAGAGCGCGAGGTGCACCTAATTCCCAAAGCCTTTGCCGTGGGATTGCGAGTAGAGCACCCCCAGAGCTGGGTTGATAAAGCCCAGTATGGCCAATATGCGGGCCATCCGCGCCTGGGGCCGGCCGATTATCATCTAACCTATCAGGACAAAGCCCTGGGCCGATCAGCGTACACCTTTTGTATGTGCCCCGGAGGCTATGTGGTGGGTGCCGCATCTGAGCCCGGTCAGCTGGTGACCAATGGTATGAGCTACTTTGCCAGAGACTCAGGAGTGGCTAACAGTGCTTTGGTGGTAACGGTATTTCCCGATGACTGGAATCATACCACCTTAGGAGGTATGGAGTTGCAGCAGGCTTTGGAGGAGAAAGCCTTTCATATGGGCGGAGGTACTTACCGGGCTCCTTCCCAGCGACTGAAGGATTTCATGACCCATCGCTATGATGATAAACTGGCCGATACCCTGGCTACCTATAAACCAGGGATCACTCCGGCCAATCTCTGGGAACTTCTGCCGCATCAACTGAGTGAGGTTCTGGAACGCGGCATCAAATACTGGAACCGCCGTATGGAAGGTTTCATTCATGACCAAGCCATACTTACCGGAGTGGAGACCCGTACCTCGGCTCCCGTGCGAATTGAACGAGGCGCTGCTCTGCATTCCGTCAATGTAACCAACCTATATCCCTGCGGTGAAGGCGCCGGTTACGCTGGTGGCATTGTAAGTGCAGCCGTGGATGGGTTAAAGGTGGCCGAACAGATCATTACTAGTTATGCTTTACCTGAACAAATGCCACAAATCAATGATAACCTGGTCACCAGAGGCCGGGATCTGCCCCGGGTTTAAGTAAACAAGAGCTATAACAGCAACTGGCTAAGGAGGATAATTTAAGTGGGAGTATTATTTGGTACCGATGGGGTGCGAGGTATTGCCAATGTGGAATTGACACCGGAAAGGGTTTTTGCTCTGGGTAGAGCCGGTAGTTATGTTCTTGCCCGCCGGGGCGAAGGAGATCGGCCGCGTATACTGGTTGGTAAGGACACGCGCATTTCCGGGGACATGTTAGAAGCCGCTCTGATGGCCGGGATTTGCTCGACCGGGGCTGATGTCCTGACAGTAGGAGTGATTCCTACACCGGCGGTGGCTTATCTGACCCAAAAATACCAGGCCTCCTGCGGCATTGTGATCTCAGCATCCCACAACCCGGTGGAGGATAACGGCATTAAGTTCTTCGGCCCGCAAGGCTATAAGCTCCCCGATGAAGTTGAAGCCGAGATCGAGGAACTGGTCCTGGCTGGAACTGACGATTTACCCCGTCCAGCCGGAAAAGATATCGGGCAAGTATATGATGTTAAAGAAGCCCTCAACAATTATATCAGCTATCTCAAAGGCTGCTATACCCTAGAGGAGGACTTGACCGGCCTCACCGTAGTTATGGATTGTGCCCAGGGGGCTTCTTATCAGGCTGGGCCTAATCTGTTTACTGATCTGGGAGCCCGGGTCATTGCCATAAACAATACTCCCAATGGAGTAAATATAAATGAACACTGTGGTTCCACTAATACCGAAAGTGTGCGCCGGGCTGTGGTAGAGCACCATGCCGATCTAGGCATTGCTTATGATGGAGATGCTGATCGTTGTATTGTTATTGACGAACTGGGGCATGAACTGGATGGCGACTACATCATGGTAATGTGTGCTCTGGATCTGCGGCGCCGGGGAATCTTACAGCCATCACAGGTAGTGGCTACCGTGATGAGCAATATCGGGCTGGACATAGCGCTGCGGCGCGAAAATGTCACTGTGGAAAGCTGTAAAGTCGGTGACCGTTATGTTCTGGAGAAAATGATAGAAACCGGAGCCAAGATCGGAGGGGAACAGTCCGGGCATATAATTTTTTTAGAGCATGCTACCACCGGTGATGGCCTGCTGACCTCACTTAAAGTAGCCGAAGTAATCAAACGTACCGGCATTAGCTTGTCGAAATTGGCCAAGGAAATGGAAAAATATCCGCAAAAGCTGGTCAACGTACGTTTAGATAATAAAGAGGAAATACTGTCTCACCCCCTGGTCTTAAATGTTTTACAAGAGGCCGAAAAGCAATTGGGTGAGTGGGGCAAACTGGTGGTAAGACCATCTGGTACCGAACCACTGGTACGCTTAATGGCACAAGGGCCTCAGGAGCATATATTAGAGGAGGTGATTGGGGAGATACAAAAAGCCATTCAAACTGCCCAACTTGATTAAGAAAGGGTGATGATTTCGAAATAATATGGTTTACCAAGCGCCAGACCCGCAAGGTGAGAGTCGCTTTTGCGGGTGACGAGGAGGGGGTTAATCGATGATTTTTTCGGCGGGTTCCCCCCGGTGCACCACCATCGTCAGTGCAGTCACAAAACCGGTCAGTAATGGCCGGGACAAAAAGCTGTGCAGTGGAATGCCCTGCTAAAATGGACAACAAATACTCAGCAGAGATGGCCAGGCCTCAGGGGCATTTTCTTAATGACATATAGCCTGTGAGTCCAAGGATGACCATCTCTAGACATGGTTTGCAGATAAGGAGCGATGACAATAATATGTGTGGAATAATTGGATATATAGGCACCAACCGCAATGCAACCGCCGTTGTTTTGGACGGCATCAGCAAGATGGAGTACCGTGGGTACGATTCAGTCGGTATGGGAATTCTGTTAGATAACACTGTGCAGATCCAGAAGAAAAACGGACGCTTAGTTGATTTGGTTGAGTCTTTAGGGGAGCTTCCCGTCAGCAGTATCGGTATTGGGCATACCCGCTGGGCTACCCACGGAATCCCCTGCGAAAAAAACGCCCATCCCCACAGCGATTGCAGCGGGAGATTCGCCGTAGTTCACAATGGGATTATAGAGAACTATGCTCACTTGCGTAAACAATTAATGGCAGAAGGACATCATTTTAGTTCTGACACCGATACTGAGGTGATAGCCCATCTGCTGGAAAGCCATTACAATGGCTCTCTGGAAGAGGCAGTACGCCAAACCCTTCAAGAATTGCAGGGCTCTTTTGCCTTGACAATTATGTGCCAGGATGAGCCTGATAAACTGGTAGCCGTTAAGAAAGATATGTCTCTGGTAGTGGGTTTAGGCGAAGGGGAGAATTATGTAACTTCCGATATCCCGGCAATTTTGAGCTATACTAACCAGGTGTACATTCTGGAAGACTATGAACTGGCCGTGCTAACCGCTGATAAAGTAAAGATTACTAACCAGAAGGGTGAGCCAGTTGTCAAGGAAACATTTCCGGTAAACTGGGATCAAGTAGCCGCCGAAAAGGGCGGTTATGAGCACTTTATGCTCAAGGAAATACACGAGCAGCCGGCAGCAGTTCGCGAGACATTGCGGGGATGCATTAAAGACGGTCGAGTGGATTTAGCCGATTTAGAACTAGGTGACCTGTTTGAAGGTATCAACAAGATCTACATGGTTGCCTGTGGTACCGCCTACCATGCTGGTATGGTAGGACGACTGGCTATCGAAAAGCTGGCCCGCATTCCGGTAGAGACGGATATTGCTTCAGAATTTCGCTACCGCGATATTCTTTGGCAACCTGATCAACTGATGATTGTGATAAGCCAGTCGGGAGAGACCGCTGATACCCTGTCCGCCCTGCGGTATGCCCAAAGCAACGGTATCAAAGTCCTGGCGGTGACTAATGTGATGGGTAGTTCTGTAGCTCGGGATGCCGATAAAGTCATCTATACTCACGCTGGACCAGAAATAGCCGTAGCTTCTACTAAAGCTTATACTACTCAACTGGTGATAATGTATCTATTAGCTCTTCATTTGGCTCAGGAGCGCGCCACTGTGTCGCCTACGGAGCTAAAGAAGCTGATCAACGAACTGGCTGAAATAGATGTGGCCTTGGAAACCGTCCTAGATCAGGAAGAAAAAGTCAAAAGCCTAGCTAACCGGTATCACAATGTTCAGGATACCTTTTTCCTGGGGCGGAGTTTGGATCATGCGGTAGCCATGGAAGGGGCCCTCAAGTTGAAGGAAATCTCCTACATTCATGCCGAAGCCTATGCCGCCGGAGAATTAAAGCACGGACCGCTGGCTCTCATAAGTGATGGTCTGCCGGTGTTAACCATAATAACCCAGGATCACCTGGTAGACAAAGCCATGTCCAACATCAAGGAAGTAAAGGCTCGGGGAGCAGTGGTCATAGCTATTTGTAAGGAAAATCTGCAAGAGGCCTGTCAGGAATGTGATGAACAAATCCTGCTGCCCAATGTGAATCCCCTACTGGCACCGATTGTTGCTGTAGTACCCTTGCAGACCTTCGCCTATTATATGTCCGTCCTACGGGGGAACGACGTAGACAAACCACGTAACCTGGCCAAAAGCGTGACGGTGGAATAGAAATTGCGCTAAAGGCTGAAGGCCAAACTCCAAAACAATAAAAGTAGTTTTTGATAGAGACTGCCGCGCTACGCGCAGCTTCTCTATTAAATTCAAATAGTTCAATCAGATCTAAACGACGATTCGCTTTCTAGAAAAGAGCCTACAATAGTGCTAAATAATAACAAACTTAGTATAATAATATTATTGGGGTTTTGGAAACGTAGGTGGGAAATCCTGCGCGAATCCTTTATCAATATTAAAAGGAGATGTTTAATTGTGGAATTTAAGACTCTAATCTATGAAGCTGTGGATGGGATTGCTACGGTGACATTCAATCGTCCTGAGGCTATGAATTCATCCAATGCTCTTTCCGTAGCCGAGCTGAATCAGGTAGTAGACATGATCGAAGCCGATGATTCGGTGAGAGCGGCAATTATGTGGGGAGGTACCAAGGTGTTTGCGGCCGGGGGAGACATCAAGTATATGTCGGAGGCCGACCCCCTGGAAATGGAAAAGTTTATTGCTGGTGCTCATGCTATGCACGATAAAATTGCGGCTTCAAACAAACCGTACATAGCGGCCATAGCCGGTCTGGCATTGGGAGGCGGCTGTGAAATGGCTTTGGCCTGTGATATCCGCATTGCTGCCCAGGGAGCCATCTTGGGGCAACCGGAAATAAACCTGGGTATCATTCCGGGAGCAGGTGGAACTCAGCGCTTGTCTCGAGTCGTAGGCGGTGGATGGGCCCGTCACCTGATCCTTACTGGAGAAATGATCGATGTGGATACTGCTTTTAAGATAGGTCTGGTAACCAAAGTAGTACCTTCTGCTGACGAACTACTGGAAGCAGCCACCAAAATGGCCAAGTCTCTTAAATACAAGAGCCCTATGGCTGTACGGGCAGCAAAAAAATGTGTGGCTATGAGCGAAACATCTGATATGCCGAGTGGATTAGCTTACGAACAGAAAGCCTGGTCGTTCCTATTCTGTACTCAGGATCAAACCGAAGGCATGAAAGCGTTTTTGGAAAAGAGAAAGCCGAATTATCAGGGCAAATAGTTTTGCTGAAGGCAACTCGCTAGAAGAGCCGTAAATAAAGGATATTACAGCTACTATAAATGTCAGGTCTGGTCATGTTTTGTAACCGGATCTGACTTTTTATTCTCCTATCATGTAAAAAAATCCACTCAGTTGAACAATTTTCTGACAACTAGTAAACATTTCCTCTTTCTTTCTTGCTATAATAGAATCAATTGACGAAAAAAGACATTAATTTGATAGGGCGGGAGTGGTAAGAGAATGGATTTTGCCTCCTTAATAGGGATAATACTGGGGTGTTCAGCAGTTATTGTTGCTATGATTTTCAAAGGAGCTAGTCCGTCGGTTCTGCTTAACCCTGCCGCCATTGTCATTATTCTGGTTGGTACCGTGGCTGCGATCCTGAATGCGTTCCCTATGCGGGAACTCAAACGCATACCGTCTTTATTTAAAGTTTTGTTTATGGATGAAAGAGCTTATGAACCGGCCGAATTGATTCAGCTTATAGTTGACATGGCCTCGCAGGCACGCCGCGAAGGCTTGCTGTCACTGGAATCGCATATTGAAGATCTTAAAGATCCTTTTATCAAAAAAGGGCTGCAACTTGTTATTGATGGGCAGGATGAAGAATTCGTGCGTGAGTTTTTGGAAACGGAACTGGAGACTATCGAAGACCGCCACGCTTCGGGAGCATTGGTATTTAGTCAGGCAGGAGCCTATGCGCCTACCCTGGGGGTTTTGGGAGCAGTTATCGGACTGATCGGGGCATTAGGGCATATGGAAGATACAAAGGCCTTGGGAGCAGCTATAGCTGCAGCCTTTGTCGCCACTCTATACGGTATTTTTACTGGTTATGTGTTGTGGCATCCTTTTGCCAATAAGTTGAAGAGAAAGTCCGCGGAAGAGATTTTAATGCGTACTATGATCATGGAGGGTATCCTGTCTATCCAGCAGGGCAGCAATCCCATAACTATTAAGGAAAAGATGCTGGTGTTTTTATCACCCGCCGAGAGGGCTCAGCTTCTAGCAGGAGAAAGTGACGATGCGTAGGAGAAAAAAGGCCAAAAAAGAAGAACATATGGACGAAAGCTGGCTGGTACCATATTCTGATATTCTGACCCTTTTACTGGCCCTATTTATAGTGATGTACGCCATGAGTTCAGTTGATCAGGGTAAGTTTGAAGAATTGAGAGAGACTCTTAATGCTCTCTTTAGCGGTGGCCCCGGGGTGCTGGTCAGTGACCAGGGACTATCCGAAAGTGATAACAACCCCTATACTGACAATCCTCCCCCCAATTATCTGACCGAGGATCGAACTTTACGAGAATATCAGCAGAAAATGGAGGCTTTCTTAGAGCAAGAGGGCCTGAGCCATTTAGTTTCTACCCGGGTCACCGAAGCTGGTCTGCTGATCACTGTCCAGGATCTGGCTTTTTTTGATTCCGGCAAAGCTGATTTGCGGCCCGAATCGCTGAAACTGCTGGATTTTTTGGGTATATTATTAGAAGACATTGAGAATGATGTGCAAATCGGTGGATATACGGATTCACTTCCTATACATACAGCTCAATATCCTTCCAATTGGTACTTGAGCACTGACAGAGCTTTAAGTGTTCTGGAGATTTTCAGCCAGAATTCCCATTTAGCCCCGCAGAGATTCTCCGTAGTAGGTTATGGAGAATACCGACCTGTGGCTACCAATGACACTTCCGAAGGACGCCAGAAAAACCGCCGCGTTGAAATAGTGGTATTCCGCCAGTACACTTTGCCACCACTGACTCCTAATGAGGATGGCTAAGCCAAGACGACTATCCCACCTATTCTATCTGCTCAATTTAAGAAATAAGTACCTATAACTTACCTGCCGCAGGCTGGACCAGTTTACTGAAGTTGTCCGCTAAGGCGGGTATTCTACTATATGGAACCGTTATATTAATTTAGCATTAAGGTTTCACCTAGTGATCACCAAATGTTCACATCAGCTGTCTATACTAACAGTGTGGACAGGATAAAGTAGTTGATCCTGGACCTTTAACATAAAGTCAGCCTCCGCGCGGACTGAAGAATAGTCCAGTCCTGGAAGCAAAACAGCCAAATCATTCTCAGTGCTCAACCCTCCCCACTTCCTTTTTCACCGGCCCTGCAGTCAACTGCAGGGCCGTATGTATGTGAGGAATCTTTTTACCTTCATCTGTGGTTTGGCAACTGACTAGCACTGTTTTACAATATCTTTAGGACGGTGGCCGAGATGAGCACAGATAAAGGGGAATGGTCTATGAGAAAAATATTGATCGCCGATGATGAAGAACGTATGCGCAGATTGGTAGGCGATTTTTTAAGAAGAGAAGGCTTTCAGATTCTAGAAGCGGCGAATGGACGCGAAGCTTTAGATGTGTTCGAAGCAGAGCCGGATATATGCCTGGTTATATTGGATGTAATGATGCCGGTTTATGATGGGTGGGCTGTGTGCCGGGAAATTCGCCAGACATCCATGGTGCCGGTTATAATGCTGACCGCCCGGGGAGAGGAAACCGATGAGCTATTTGGTTTCGAATTGGGTGCGGACGAATATATAAGCAAGCCTTTCAGCCCTCAGGTATTAATAGCCCGGGTACAGGCCCTGCTGCGCCGAGCCAGTGCCGGCAGTAAATCAGTATATGATTACCCGGGTTTGGAAATCGATGTGGATGCCCGCCACGTTAAAGTCGATAGGGATATAATCGTCCTGAGTCCCAAGGAATTCGAATTGCTGGCTTATATGGCGGCCAATGAAGGGCGGGCTCTAAGCCGTGATCAGATATTGAACGCGGTATGGGACTACAACTTTTATGGCGATCCGCGCACCGTAGACACTCATGTTAAAAAAGTTCGGCTCAAACTGGGCGGACGGGGAGAATACATCCAAACCGTTCGGGGAGTAGGTTATAGATTCGAGGTGTCTAATGATTAACTCGATACGCTGGCGTCTTTTTATAGGGATGACTCTGTTGGTAGGCTTTTTTGTGTTTTTTTCCTGGCTACTGAATACCAACTATTTAGAAAAATATTATGTTCATGAAAAGACCGCCCAGCTGAGCAAGCAGAGCCAGTATATCACCAGGTTATTCACTGAGCCACCGGATGACATGTTGGTGCAGCTGCGTATATTGGAACGCCGCGAGAACTTGACAATACTGGTTATCCAACCTGATTTAAATATAATCTATGCTTCCTTGAACACTGACTCAGGTGTTACTGAGTTTGATATTGTATTAGAACAGCTTCGGCAGGCAGAATTGACCGGCCAGGCTGTACAAATAACCGGAGACCCTTTTAACAATGAGCGCTCCTTGAACATGTACAGCCGTTTCGGGGAACACGATTATCTAATTGTCAGTACACCTTTAGAACCGATACAGGAAAGTGTCGCCATAGCCAACAAATTCTTCCTCTATACTGGCCTGATAACCCTTATCATCGCCACCCTGATAGTATTTTTATTCTCGCGCCGCTTTACCCGCCCCATAGTAGAAATGAATGGCATAGCTCAGCGCATGGCCCACCTGGATTTTTCCCGCAAGTATCCGGTCACCAGTCACGATGAACTGGGGGAGTTGGGCAGCAGTATCAATTCACTGTCTGATCA
>CAZTZX010000045.1:0-15994 GCA_964618175.1 uncultured Syntrophomonas sp.
TGACAGGCAAGAGTTTTCGTTTACCGTGGTGCGTTTAGCGCGTGCAAATTCTGAGCGATAGCGAAGAGTCTTGTAAGTACCGTAGATATATCGTTTTAGGATGACGCTTTAAAAGTTACCTGATAATTAAAGAAAAGTTAATTATTCAAAACTATCATAAATATTTACGCCCGAAAAACCGCAAACCTCATCTGCAGCAATTCTTATTATATGTTTTTTAGCGGTGCTTTTGCAAAGTTCAAATAAAACGGTACAGATTTATTAATAGGAAACTACAATTGCAGCAATTAAAATAGCCTATTTTACAGCCGACTAGGGATTTATTACAGTAAAAACAGATAAAGATCATATACTTTAGATTATGCATGATTTTGGGGAGTAATAGCAGTGCCCCTCTTCTGTTGTTTTGTATGGATAGCTATATCCGTGAAACTATCTTTCGGCAAGATCAAACTATCTATCCAATGACTTGATGGGCGGAAAGGAAGGGAATTATGAAAGTTGTTATTATAGGGGGAATGGCGGCAGGGCCTAAAACCGCTGCCCGGCTGCGGCGACTGATTCCAAATGCTGAAATTGTGATTGTTGAGCAAGGGGAGTATACATCTTTTGGTTCGTGTGGAATGCCTTTTTATTTAGGTAAGCTGGTTCCTAGGTTTGAAGATTTGTATGCCACGTCTTATGGAGTAGCTCGTGACAGTCAATATTTCCTCTCTTACAAAAATATAAAGGTCTTAACTGGTACCAGAGCGGTAGCTATTGATCGAGTCAAAAAACGGGTGCAAGTACTGAAGTTAAGCGACCAGGAAAGGTACGATATAGACTATGACTATTTAGTCTTAACCACTGGAGCCGAAGCAGTCGTGCCACCAATACCGGGATTGAATCTTCCCGGCGTTTTTACAATGCATCATCCCAGTGATGCACAAGAACTGCAAAAATATCTGCTTGAAAATAATTCTCAAAATTTCGCCCTCATCGGTGCAGGGGTAATCGGTATGGAAGTTGCTGATGCTTTGAGCGCAAGGCGTTTAAAGGTAACGGTTTGTGAAGCAGAACAGCAAGTTCTGCCTAAGCTTTTGGAACCTGACATGGCGCGACTGGTAGCCTGGCAAATGAGGCGTCAAAAAATTGATCTACAGTTAGAATGCCGGGTTCAAGCTGTCAACCCAGGTGCAGATGGAAGAGTCAAAAGTTTAACAACAAGTGCAGGCGAGATCATGACGGATGCAGTAGTTGTTGCTGTAGGTGTTCGCCCCCGGGTTGATTTGGCCCGTGAAGCTGGACTAGAGCTCGGCGTTACTGGCGCTGTTAAGGTGGATACCCATCTGCGCACCAGTGATCCCAGTATTTTTGCGGCTGGTGATTGTGCTGCTAAGTATAATGTGATCAGCGGACAGGAAGTATATATTCCTTTGGCCTCTTCAGCTAACAAACAGGGAAGAGTTGTTGCTGACAATATTGCCGGATTAAACACAGAATTTAATGCAGTAATGAATACTACAGTTTTACAGGCATTTGATTTAAACATTGGTAAAACTGGTTTAGGAAAACATGAGGCAGAAGCTTTGGGGTACACAGTAATCACCGGGATTGTATCAGGGAATGATGCACCCCACTATTATCCGTTGCATGGTCCCGTGACCATAGAATTAATCGCAGATAGGCAGTCAGGACGCTTATTGGGGGCTCAGGTATGCGGAGAAGGTGAAGGAGTAAAACGATTGGACGTATTGGGTACAGCCATGAAGTTCGGTGCTTCTCTTAAAGATATTGCCAATTTGGATCTGGGATATGCCCCACCTTTTGCGGAAGCCATCGATGTAGCTATTCATGCTGCTAATATGTTGGAGAATAAACGGTTGGATATGGTTCGTGGTTTATCTTCTCTTGAGGTTGAACAGTTGAAAAATGATGGAACTAACATGACTATGCTTGATGTTCGTGAACCTGACGAAGTTAGGGCCAAGCCTCTCCTGGAAGATGGTTTATTGGTTATTCCTGCTGGCGACCTACGGAATCGTTATCATGAGATTCCCCGCGATCGACTGGTTATTGTCATATGTTCGGCAGGAATTCGTAGTTATGACGCAGTGTGCTTTTTGAAATCCAAGGGATTTGAAGAAGCAGTCTATTTAGAAGGTGGACTGTCCACTTATTTGAAATAAGGGTTTCTAATTATACTATTAGGTTTTAGTATTTTACAGTATCTTCTTTCAATGATTAAGTTAAAGCAGGAAATGGGAAGAAAGCCTACCGGATGTTCATAGTTCATATCTGTAAATAGTTGCGGTTAATAAGGAGGTGCAGGGAATTTGTTTGTGGTTTCCATTGATCAGGATATATGCGAAGGCTGTGGTTTGTGCGCAGAAGTGTGTCCGGCTCGTATACTCGGTTTTGATGGCGAAAAGGCTTTTATTTCTGGAGATGAAACCGAATGTATGGGATGTGAAGCCTGTATATCTGTTTGTGAAAGTGGTGCTATTTCAATAATGGAGATATAAAACGACTCTTAGACCATTAACAAAAGGAGGATTGATTATGCCTGAAGATAAGAAAACGCCTCTGTTAGATGAGTTGGAAAAAGGACCCTGGCCAAGTTTTGTTACCGAGATGAAAAAGGCTGCTGATAAGAATGAATCTGCTGATGATCTGCTAGGGCTTCTGGAACGGTCCTATGAGGATAAAATCGGGCACTGGAAACACGGAGGTATTGTGGGTGTAAGAGGATACGGCGGAGGTGTTATTGGAAGATATACGGATCTGCCGGAAGAATTCCCTAATGTCAGTGAATTTCATACCATGCGGGTAAACCAACCCAGTGGGTGGTTTTATACTACAGATTCTCTGCGGAAAATATGTGATATGTGGGAAAAACATGGCAGTGGTTTAACTAATTTCCATGGATCTACCGGCGATATAATTTTGCTGGGAACTAAAACCGCAGAATTACAACCTACTTTTGATGAATTTAGTGAAGCTGGCTATGACCTGGGAGGGTCGGGTTCAGATCTGAGATCACCCAGCTGTTGCGTAGGACCGGCTCGTTGTGAACATGCCTGCTATGATACCCTGGATATGTGTTATGACATCACCAACGAATTCCAGGATGAATTACATCGTCCGATGTGGCCTTATAAGTTCAAAATTAAAATGTCCGGCTGTGCCAATGACTGTGTATCCGCGTTGGCACGGGCCGATTGTTCAGTAATCGGAACATGGCGCGATACGATCATCATCGATCAGGAACAGGTCAAAGCTTACGCTGAAAGCGGCTTGGATATTCAACGTGAAGTCTGTTTTAAATGCCCCACCCAAGCTCTGGAATACAATGCTGAAAACAAGGAACTAACAGTTATTCCAGAAGACTGCTCTCGTTGTATGCACTGTATAAATATGATGCCTAAGGCTATTCAGACGGGCAAGGAAAAAGGTGCTACCATTCTGCTGGGAGGAAAATCAACCATAGTAAAATCTGCTTTCTTATCCTGGGTCATTATACCATTTATGAAAATGGAACCTCCTTACACCGAGTTTAAGGATCTAATGCGGCGCATTTGGGATTGGTGGGACGAAAACGGCAAAACCCGCGAAAGACTGGGTGAGTTGATTTATCGGGTAGGTATGGGAACCTTCCTGCGTGAAGTGGGTCTACCTGCAGTACCGCAGATGGTTTTCCGTCCACGCGCTAACCCCTATGTATTCTGGCAAGAGGAAGAGATAAACAAATAGATGGTTGTTTTCATAAGTTGAGCCCATTCAAATTGAATATTCAATAACAAATAAGAGGTGAAATTGGATGGCTAAAATTGATATAGGACCTCCCAATTATAGGAAGAATCTCCATCCGGTCATTGAGGAGAATTACGGACAATGGAAGTATCATGAAAAGGTAAAACCCGGAGTCTTAAAACATGTTGCTCAATCAGGAGCAGAACTGTACTCAATCCGTGTTGGGTCACCACGTTTAGTAAGTATCGACTTTATCCGTGATATATGTGCGTTGGCAGATGAGTATTGTCAAGGTTATCTCCGTTTTACCAGCCGCAATAATATTGAATTTATGACTGGTGACGCGTCCCAAGTAGAGCCTCTCATAGAGGCCTTGAAGGCCAAAGGTCTTCCGGTGGGCGGAACCGGCCGCGCCCTTACTAATATCGTTCATACCCAGGGATGGGTACATTGTCATACTCCAGCAACGGATGCTTCCGGGATTGTAAAGGCAGTAATGGATGATCTGTATGAATATTTTGGGCGTGATGATCTGCCGGCTAAATTGAAAATATCTTTGGCCTGCTGCTTAAATATGTGCGGTGCAGTTCACTGCAGCGATGTGGCCATAGTGGGCGTGCATCGTACGCCCCCGGTAATTAACCACGAAATTATCCGAAAAGGTACTGAAATTCCCAGTCTGGTAGCTAGCTGCCCGACAGGAGCCATTCGCCCTGATCCCAAAAACAAGAGTGTAGTTGTTAGAGAAGAAAAATGTATGTACTGCGGCAACTGCTATACCATGTCTCCGGGTATGCAGATTATGGATCCTCAAAATGATGGTGTGGCTATTATGGTTGGGGGCAAAGTTTCCAATGCTCGTTCAGCCCCAAGTTTTTCAAGATTAGTTATACCGTTTTTGCCTAATAACCCGCCGCGGTGGCCGGAAGTTACCGAAGCGGTACGTAACATTGTTGAAACATGGCTGAAACATGCTCGCAGCGGTGAGCGTATGGGTGAATGGATTGAGCGCATTGGTTGGGAAAGATTCTTTACATTAACCAACATTCCATTTTCGGATAAATGCATCGATGATTATATCTTCTCCCGTGAGACGTTCCGTACCACTGCAGCATTCAAATACTAGTGTAGCTGAATGCCGTCAGAATATTTACCTTTCGCAAAACCTGGGTGATAAAGAAAGGAGGAACGACATGGAAAAAGGCCCAGCCAGTCCAGAAATCAAGGAGAAGGTATTGGCTTATCTGGATACAGTGGAAAAAGCCAAAAGCAGGGATATTGCCAAGGCGATCAATGAAAAGAAATCTGATGTAGACAATGCAGTTAAAGAGCTGTCATTGGAAGACAAAGTAGAATACCTCTACATTACAACTACCTTTATAGCACTGAAAGGCAAAGTTGGGGCTCCATAAGGGTCTGAATGGGGAAGGACAGAGGAATCGATTGTCTGCCCTTCCCAACTTAAAAGGATGATTTTGTTTTTCCTAAATTATAGGAGTGAAAACACATGGAATTACCGATCTATGAGGTACTACAGGAAAATGAGCAACACATTTTAGCACAATGGCAGTCAAATGTCTTTGGCCAAGCGTGTCGTGAATTACTGCCGGGGAATACATCTAGAGGCCAGTTTACCGACCCTATATCTTACAACATTGAGAAAAACACCGCAGCGATCTTCAAATGGCTGATCAAAGCCGCTGCTGATGACGATTTAGCGGAAGCACTGGAAGAAATCTGCCGGCTAAAGGCGATTCAGGAAGAAAAACCGTCAGAAGCGTTGAGTTTTATATTTGCCCTCAAACAAATTATCTATGAGTTGTTAAAAGATGAAAAGCAAATTCGCCAAAATAAAGATGAACTGGCGAAGGTGAATGAACGTATTGATAAAATAGCTTTGCGGGCTTTCGATTATTATTGTGCCTGCTGCGCCCAGATTTATGAACTGAGAGTTAACGAAATTAAAAGGATGTATGGGAGAGTTGTGGGATGAAGATCTGGTCTTCTCTGCTCGCCGTAGTAGCTTTAGTCTTAATAGCATGGTTGGGGGTTGAAGTCCTACAATTAACTACCTTGTTTGGGGTAGCCTTGCCCTATGCAGCCTTCGCTTTGTTAGTGGTTGGTATTATTATCAGGGTCGTGAAATGGGGAAAGTCACCAGTTCCTTTTAGTATTCCTACCACCTGCGGACAGCAGCAATCTTTGCCTTGGATAAAGCAAAATAAAATCGAAAATCCCTCTACAACGTGGGGAGTAATTGCCCGCATGGCCTTGGAAATTCTATTCTTTCGCTCTTTGTTTCGCAATTCCAAGACCGAGAGAAGGGGTGAAAGGCTGGCTTTCGGGTCTTCGCAATGGCTGTGGCTGGGGGCCCTGGCTTTTCACTGGTCAATGCTGATCATTGTTATCAGGCATCTGCGCTATATTATGGATCCGGTTCCGGTGGTGGTGCAGGGTATAGAAGCATTGGATGGGTTTTTGCAGATCGGGGTTCCGGTTTTATATCTCACCGATTTATTCATTGTAGCGGGTCTGACCTATCTATTTTTGCGACGAGTAGCAATTCCGCAGGTAAGGTATATTTCTCAGGCAGTAGATTATTTCCCGCTGTTTTTACTGCTGGGAATAGCCGGCAGCGGGATTTTGATGCGCTATTGGTTTAGAGTAGATATATTAAGTGTCAAAGAGTTTGCCATGAATCTGGTATCCTTTACCCCCCAGATATCGGCGGAAATCGGGGCTATCTTCTATATCCATCTGTTCCTGGTATGTAGTCTGGCATCCTATTTTCCCTGGAGCAAGCTCATGCATGCCGGTGGGATTTTCATGAGCCCCACCAGAAACCTGGCTAACAACGGTCGCATGACCAGGCACATCAATCCTTGGAATTACGAAGTTAAAACTCATTCTTATGCAGAGTACGAAGATGAGTTCCGGGATAAAATGCGTAAAGTCGGATTACCTCTGGAAAAGGAGTGAGGACATGGCCAAGTTACCTGCCAAAGAAGAAATGCTGCAATATAAATATAATGTCCCCGCCACGGACTGGATGAATACTCCTGTGGATTTCAAACCGGGCACGTTTTGCTATGGTGCTAAGGGCAAGAATCTTCAGAGCGTAGACTTCCCTAATGCCCGGGACTGGTCGCCCAGCGATGCCGATTGGAAGCTGCCGGAGAATTGGCAGGACATAATTCTGGAAGGCATGGCCGAACGCCTTTCCAAATACCGATCTTTTCGGCTCTTTATGGATGTCTGTGTGCGCTGTGGTGCTTGTGCTGACAAATGCCATTTCTATATGGGATCAGGTGATCCTAAAAATATGCCGGTTTTAAGAGCAGAGCTGTTGCGGTCAGTTTATAAACGTTATTTCACTACTTCAGGCAAATTATTTGGCAACCTGGTGGGGGCTCGTGATTTGACCGAAGATGTTCTAAAAGAGTGGTGGTACTATTTCTACCAATGCACGGAATGCCGCCGCTGCTCAGTGTTTTGCCCTTATGGGATAGATCAGGCTGAAATAACTATCATGGGCAGAGAACTGTTAAACCTGGTGGGATTGAATATTGAATGGATCGCCGGCCCGGTGGCCAACTGTTACATGAAAGGGAATCATGTAGGCCTGGAGCCGCAAGGGATCGTAAGCAATGTGGAGTTTATGTGCGAGGACATCGAGACCATCACCGGTAAGGTGATCAAACCCTCCTTCAACCGCAAGGGGGCGGAGATCCTTTTTGTTGTTCCCTCGGGAGATCTGTTTGCTGAGCCGGGCATTTATACCTGTATGGGTTATTTAATGCTTTTCGAACAGTTAGGACTGGATTACACCATGAGCACCTACGCTTCCGAAGGAGGCAACTTTGGATTCTTTACATCCAATGAAATGGCCAAACGGCTCAATGCCAAAATTTACGCTGAAGCCAAAAGGCTGGGTGTGAAATGGATACTGGGCGGTGAGTGCGGCCATATGTGGCGGGTAATCAATCAATATATGGACACCTGGAACGGCCCAGCCGATTTTCTGGAAGAACCAGTGTCACCGATAACAGGAACAAAATTCACCAATGCTAAATCCACCAAAATGGTTCATATTACGGAGTTTACCGCTGATCTTATTTACCACAACAAAATTAAATTGGATCCCAGCCGTAATGACCACCGGCGAGTCACTTTCCATGATTCCTGTAACCCGGCCAGAGCCATGGGGCTCATGGAGGAACCACGCTATATTATCAATAAAGTCTGCAACCATTTTTATGAAATGCCCGAGGAAACCATCCGGGAAAAAACTCTCTGCTGTGGCAGTGGCTCAGGCCTTAATGCTGGGGAAAACATGATTCTTCGTTTACGGGGAGGATTCCCCCGGGCTAATGCGGTCAAATATGTCCGAGACAACCACGATGTAAATGTGCTGGCTAATGTTTGTGCAGTTGACCGGGCAGCCTTTCCTTCATTAATGGATTACTGGGTTCCGGGAGTTGATGTAATGGGTGTGCATGAACTGTTAAGCAATGCTTTGGTTATGGATGGCGAGATTGAACGAACTCTTGACCTGCGGCTACAACCACTACCTGGTAAAGGGGTAGATAGTGATGTATGACGGCAGGAAGATAATCACCGGTTTGATCATTTTCGTAATATTGATTGCGGCCCCCTTTTTACTGAATGTGGGCCAGGCTAATGAACCTCCGGAAATCAGTCTGGATACACCGGTAATTGATCAGCTAAGTGAAAAACAGTGTGTTGAATCAGTTGAGTTTATGCGCAGCCAGCATCCTCAGCTCTTGAACGATTGGCGTGATCAGGTGGTACGCGAAGGGCAGACCGTCTATGTTAGCAGTTCCGGGGAAGAGTACGAAATGAGTTTGGACAATAGCTGCTTACAGTGCCATTCCAATCAAAGCCAGTTTTGTGATGCTTGTCATAATTATACGTCAGTGGAGCCGTATTGTTGGGATTGTCACGGTGGAGGTCTAGCGAAATGAACAGACGAGATTTTCTAAAGGGTATAGCAGCGGCCGGCTTGGGCGGAGCACTGGTATTTCAAGGTCTGGACAAGTTCGGTACTGAGGCTGCTAATATGGTGCCCGATAGCCAAAGTCTGCAGGCCAAGCATTGGGGAATGGTCATCGATGTCAGCAAATTTCAAACTGAAGAGGATTTTCAAAGGGTAGCGGATGCTTGTCATAGTTACCACAATGTCCCCGCCATTGACGACCCCAAAGAAGAAGTGAAATGGATCTGGGAAGATGATTTTGAACATACCTTTGCCGAACTAGAGAGCAATTATTTGAGCGAAGAGATCAAAAAAATGAAATTCCCGGTCTTGTGTAACCATTGTGAAGAACCATCTTGCGTTCGAGTTTGTCCCACCCAGGCTACTTTTAAACGCCCAGACGGCATTGTGGCTATGGATTATCATCGTTGCATAGGCTGCAGATTCTGTATGGCGGGCTGTCCTTTCGGAGCCAGAAGTTTTAACTTCTTTGATCCCCGGCCTTATATTGATCAGGTGAACCCCGAATTACCCACCAGAACCAAAGGCGTGGTGGAAAAGTGCACTTTTTGTGTGGAACGCATAGATAAGGGATTGCCGCCTGTCTGTGTAGAAGCATCCGGTGGAGCCATCATGTTTGGCGATTTGGATGATCCTCAATCCGAGGTCAGGAAAGCTCTGCAGGCAAATTTCGCGATCAGACGAAAAGTGGAATTGGGAACCGGACCGAACATATATTACATTTTCAGGGGAGGCGGAGCCGGTGCTTGAGAAAGCTTTATACGGAAGTAAACGCTATTATGGCTTGGTGGCCTTATTGGCCGTTATCATCTTAATCGGCTTGGCCGCTTACCTGAAGCAGTTTAACTATGGTTTGGGAGTCACCGGCATTAGCCGGGATGTAAGCTGGGGATTATATATTTCCCAATTTACGTTCATGGTGGGCGTAGCTGCTTCGGCGGTGATGGTTGCCATTCCTTATTATTTGCACGATTATAAGGCCTTTGGCAAAGTCGTAATTTTAGGTGAATTTTTAGCTGTATCTGCTGTTATCGTATGTATACTCTTTATCTTTGTCGATCTTGGGCAGCCTAGCCGCGTTTTTAATGTGATACTGCATCCCACACCTAGCTCCATGATGTTTTGGGATATGTGTGTGCTGATGGGCTATCTTTTATTAAATATCGTAATTGGCTGGACCGTTTTAGGGGCGGAAAAGAAGGATCTCCCGCCGCCTTCCTGGGCCAAGGTCTTAGCCTATGTTTCCATACCCTGGGCGATTAGCATTCATACTGTCACAGCATTTCTTTATGCTGGTCTGGCCGGCCGGGCCTACTGGCTGTCCGCCATTATGGCGGCCCGTTTTCTAGCATCAGCCTTTGCAGCTGGGCCGGCTCTGCTGATCATTCTCTGTTTGCTTTTGCGCAGATATACGTCTTTTAAGACCTCGACTGAGGCGATCCAATCCCTAGCCAAGATCGTATGCTATGCCATGATCGCTAATGTGTTCTTCTTTTGCTTGGAGGTATTTACCGCGTTTTACAGCAATATTCCGGGACACATGGCTCCATTTCAGTATTTGTTCGCTGGATTAGACGGATATAATAATTTGGTTCCCGCTATGTGGGGCTTCGCCATCCTGGCAGTCTTAGGGATTACCATGCTGGTCATTCCCAAACTGCGAAAAAATGAGAAGACCCTGATCTGGGCATTGATGGCAGTTTTTGTGGCGGCCTGGCTGGACAAAGGACTAGGCTTGATACTGGGTGGCTTTGTTCCTAACCCATTCGGAAGGGTGGCTGAATATTTCCCCACTAGCACAGAAATGGCTATTGTCGCAGGCGTCTATGCCATTGGCTTGTTGCTTTTGACGATTTTGTACAAAGTGGTGGTTGGAATCCGGGCGCAAAATCCGGCTGAAATTGAACTTTAAACAGATAGCCTGCTTCAATCACATCATCGCAAGCGTAGATTTATTTTGCTCATGACTTCGCCGGTTGAGCGGAGATGGGGCATATAAATAACTAATAAGTAAAGGAGGATTAACATGCCGGAATTAAAAGTTGGAGACCGTGTGGTGTTATTAGATGAAGATGGATTTCTGGACAATGCTGCCGATTGGGATGAAGAGGTGGCCGTAGTTTTAGCTCCGACCGAAGACGTAGAAGAGTTAACAGCGGAACATTGGGAAATCATTAATTATTTGCGTAAATACTATGACGATTTTGGGGTAGCTCCGATGGTAAGAAAACTATTAAAAGATACCGGGAAAACCCAAGGTGAGATCTATAACCTATTCCCCAGCGGCCCAGGCAAAGGAGCCTGTAAAATTGCAGGTTTACCCAAACCTACCGGGTGTGTATAGCATAGTAATTAGGGAGCGGACCTTTAGCCAGGTCCGCTTTTCTGTAGCAGTTTGAAGCTAGGGTAAAATACGACAGAGATATCAATATAAATGGTACAATTATATAGTGGACAACGACGAATTTTTTATAAAGGGTGGGGAATTGCGTGTATCAACAGGAATTTCTCGTTTTCAAAGCCGTTGCCGAAGCCGAAAATATAACTCTAGCCTCAAAACAGCTTCATATAAGCCAACCGGCTGTCAGCCTGCAGATACAAAACATTGAGAATTACTACGGCGCCCGATTCTTTAATCGCAGCAATAAGGGAGTTACCTTAACCAAAGCGGGAGTCATTTTTTATGATTATGTCTGTAACATGCTGGATATGTTAACTAAAGTTCAGGAGGATATCAACGAGTTAGCTGAGGAACACGGTGGTGAGGTGGAAATCGGTGCTACCCTAACTATAGGAGAATACGTTCTGCCCAATATACTGGCCTGTCTGTATAAAATGAGACCGGATATTGATTTTAAGGTAGCTATAGCCAATACCGATACCATAGCGCGGGACGTACTGGAGAGAAAATACCGTATTGCTCTGGTAGAAGGTCCTATACCTGAAAACAATGACCTGGTAGTAGAAAATTTCTGGCATGACGAATTAGTGGTGGTAGTGCCCTATCACCATCCTTGGGCTGAAAAAGGCAGTATTACTTTAGCTGAGCTTACCAAAGCGAAACTTATTTTTAGAGAGGTAGGATCAGGTACTCGCAAGGTGATTGAGCTCTTTTTTAACGAAAAGGGATTCAAGTTATCAGATTTCAACATCGCTATGGAGTTAGGAAGTACCCAGTCCATTAAAAATGTAGTAGCAGCCGGTTTAGGTGTAACAATCATTTCTGCCCTGACGGTTCGCAGGGAAAGCGAAGAAAAAATCCTCAAGCCGGTCAAGATCAAGGATTGTTACATGGGGCGGCCTTTGAATATTCTTACCAATGCTAATAACCCCAAAACTAAAGAAGAACACTACTTGATCGATTTTCTTCATAATAGGGATTTGCTGGAAAAGGCTCTGGATATGGATTGTATGGAAGGCGACGTCACTGCCGGGTTTCCGAGATAATAATTTACTTCCTAAAAATATCATAAGGAAACAACCATGGGGGAGGTCAATTAGCAAAAGACCTCTTCCTTTTGTTTAGTGCCGAGAATTAGGACATTTTTACTATATGTTAGCAATTATAGTAACGATAGTATTAACCTATTTTACTTAGAATAAGGGTGGTGCTACATTTGAATTAGGAGTTTCCACCCCCAATATATAGATTATTTTAATCTGAGGTGAAATCATGAAACTGGTCATAGGAGCACCTCATGGGCGTTCAGGTAAAACTACGGTAACACTGGGGCTTATTTTGGCACTGCGCCAAAAGGGCTTGATCGTGCAGCCTTTTAAGAAAGGGCCGGATTTTATTGACCCCAGCTGGCTCAGTCTGGTGGCGGAAAGAGAATGCCGTAACCTGGATCTTTATTTTATAGATCACGAAAAACTGGCGCATCATTTTGACGCTAGCTGTGGCGATGCTGATATAGCTGTAATCGAAGGGGCTATGGGCCTATATGATGGGCTTGACTTTACTGGTAGCGACAGCACCGCTGCGGTGGCCCGCGCGGTCAAGGCACCAATCATTCTGGTAGTCGATGCCACTCGGATGACCAGAAGTGCGGCCGCACTGGTCAAGGGTTTTCACAATTTTGAAGAGGGCACTGAAATTGCCGCTGTTATATTGAATAAAGTAGCCCGCCCCCGTCATGAAGAAATGTTGAGAAGATCCATTGAAGATTATACGGGAATACCAGTAGTGGGTGCCATACCCAAGCAAAAGAACCTGGTGATCGCCGATCGCCATCTCGGTCTGGTTCCAGCGGTAGAGATGGAAAGAACCTATGAAGTAATGGACTTCTTGCAGAGATCCATAGCTGATTCTACTGATTTGGAGTCCGTACTTAATATTGCCCGAAGTGCTGGAACTCTGCCGGTTATAGAAAGCCGCTTTGAACAACATCCCCCCCTGGCTCGTATTGGTGTTATTCGAGATAAAATATTCAGTTTCTATTATCCTGAAAATTTGGAGGCTCTAAGCCAGGCCGGGGCTGAGCTGGTGTATATAGATAGCCTGAGAGATGAAGCTCTTCCGGCTATTGATGGTTTATACATCGGAGGAGGTTTTCCGGAGGTGTTTGGGGCTGAGTTGGAGCAAAACGTGGGCCTGAGAGCTGCCATTCGCAAGGCTGCTGCAACAGGTTTGCCGATTTATGCTGAAGGCGGTGGGCTGATGTATCTATCTAGAAGGCTGCACTATGAGGGGCGTAGTTTTGAGATGTGCGGGATCCTGCCCTGCGATAATAAAATGTCAGCGAAACCTAAAGGTCATGGATATTCTGCCATGAGTACCATCGCTCCCAATTATCTGTTTCCGATGGGGATGGTAGTGCGCGGACATGAGTTCCACCACTCCCAAATCATTAACTATAACTCTCATGAAATACAGAATATTTTTCAGGTAGAAAGAGGTTATGGCCTGAACGGAAAAATTGACGGCCTCATGCAGGGAAACGTTATTGCTTCCTATAATCATATTTACGCCGGGGCGCATCCGGAATGGGCAGTAAATTTCACAGCCAAAGCTGCCGGTTTGGATATGGCGAATACAGCTGGCTTAGAAGATGTAAAAATATCTGGGTAAAGCGACGTTAATGTGGTTATCATCAACCTGTGCTGGTGATGCTAATTTGTGCGGTGGGGGGGAGTTCATACCCCCTATAAATGCTTTTGAGCACATGGTCGGCAGGCATCTAATTCACGACTATTTTTCTGTGAAAGAATTATTATCCAGGAGGGATAGCTATGCGAATCCATCATGTAGGAATATCTGTGCCAGATGTTGAAAAAGCGCTCGACTTCTATACCAGAGTGTTGGGATTCCGGCAGGAGGAAACTATCAACCTGGGCGGGGTCAATTATTACTTTGTGGGTGATGGTAACATCAGTATTGAAATCGAGCCGTCCCACACACCGGGCAGCCATCCTCATGATAATGGAATTGGACACATTGCGCTGGCTGTAGATGATCTGGAAGTTTTGGCAGAAAGGCTGCGCCAGGAGAAGATAACCTTCCTGGTTCCCCCATCCCAGTTTAGACCTGACCGTAAGATCGCATTTATTGAGGATCCCCAAGGCATTCGTCTGCAGCTGATACAATTCCTGGAATAACTATTGTTCAGATACACCGAGCTGAACGCAAGATTAATGGGGAGGCGAAGATTTATATGAACTCAACAATCCTACTAGAACATGAACAAAAGGTGAACAACAGTCTATTCTATGTTTTTACCCTGGCATCGGTGGCTTTCTTTCTGCTAATTGTCTCGGTACTTAATGTACCGGTTGGCAGAAGTGCCAGCATTCTGCTGGGTGTAGTGGCAGCCCTGTTGGCTCGTTTACTTAGCAAAGGAAAATATAAACACCTCCAGAAGTATCTTTACATACTGGCCATGTCGGGAATAATGACCGCAGTATTTATTATTCTCGATGAGGCCAATCGCGGGGTAGTCCTGCTCCCTTTTATAATTCTGATTGCGGCAACCATGTATTACAATATGAGGTTGGTTGCCTTTTATGTAGCCGTAACATTAGTCTTCAATGGGCTGGGCTTCGTATTTGCTAATCATGCCTACCTGGCCAATTATCCTTCTTCATTTTGGTTTTTCAGTTCGTTGCTTTTTGTCGTAGCTGCTATCCTAGCTATGTTTTTGGCACACAAGGCCAGTCAGCTTATCACCCTGACGGCTGCTAAGCAAGCTGAAGCTGATGAGCTTATGACCGTCTTAAGTCAGACATTAGGCAATGTATCAGACCATTCGGGCTCTACCCTAAGTATTAGCGAGGATCTCGTCACTCAAAGTAAGGGCATAACCGCTCTGATGGGCAATATATCCGACCAAACTAGTTCCATAGCCGCCGGCATGGAGGAATTATCGGCAGCCGCCCAGCAAATCTATGCTTCCAGCGAGGAAGTTGATGCCAGGCTAAGTTCCATCCGTCTGGATGTGGAACAAGCTGGCACTGAAGCTAAAGAGATCGACAAACGGGCTGATGAAATATTTAACCGGGCTAAGCAGTCGCGCCAGGCCACCCTGCGGTTGTATGAAAATATTCATAAAGAAGTTAATCAGGCAATTGATGATAGCCGGGCGGTAGATAAAATAGCTGGACTGGCTGGGCAGATCTCTGACCTGGCCAACCAAACCAATCTGCTGGCTTTGAATGCTGCCATTGAAGCAGCTCGGGCCGGGGAGCATGGCCGAGGCTTTGCGGTCGTAGCCCAGGAAGTGGGCGAACTGGCTGATAAATCAGCGGTGGCAGTTCAGCATATTCAAGACATGAACCAACAGGTCAATCAGGCCATGCATCGTCTTATCGATCAGTGTAATAATTTGCTGCGCTTTGTAAGTGAGGATGTGACCAGAGATCAGAAGATACTGGAAGAAGCAGGACAAGCTTACAAAAGCGATGGTGAATCCATACAGAATTTGACTCTACTATTGCAAACTAGTGTGCTGGCCTTGGCTGAATCGACCCAGGAAATCGTTAAAAGTATTGAGTCAACCGCTATGACCATTGAACATACTTCTACTCAGTCACGGGAAATCGCGGCCGATAGTGAGCAGACCTCCCAGGGAGCTGAAACCATTGCCGCCGTAGCTCAGCAAATGCAAGAAAGTACCCGCCGATTGAATGAAATGTTGAGCGGCATACAGCTGTCATCTGTTCCTTCTTAAATCAAACTAAAAGCTTAAACTAACACCAACGAACGCCCGTATTGTTACGGGCGTTTTCCAATTGCACCTCCGCCTGGAA
>CAZTZX010000046.1:0-15422 GCA_964618175.1 uncultured Syntrophomonas sp.
TCAACCAGACTCGGCCTGATCCGGGTCTGCCATTTTGGAGGTAAATCATGCTCGTTCAATTCTACAATGTTTCCAAGATTTACCCTAACGGTGTTAAAGCCCTAGATGACATTTCTTTGAAGATAGAGCGCGGAGAGTTTCTCTTTCTGATGGGCCAGAGCGGGGCCGGTAAGTCTTCCTTGATCAAAATGCTGTTTCGAGAGGAATTGCCCACCCGGGGTCAAATATTCGTAGCCTCTCGCAGTATCGTGCGTATGAAACGCGGTGACGTTCCCAAGTTGCGACGCAACATGGGCATAGTTTTTCAAGATTTTAAGCTTTTAGAGAATAAAACGGTAGCTGAAAACATTGCTTTTGCCATGAAAGTGGTGGGTGCCAGCGGCCGCGATATTAAACAGCGTATCGCTGAAGTTATCGATATGGTGGGACTCAACGGCAAAGAAGGATCCTTACCTACTGAACTATCTGGTGGAGAACAACAGAGAGTGGGCATTGCCCGCGCGTTGGCTAACCATCCACTCATGTTGATCGCCGATGAGCCAACCGGAAATCTGGATAGGGAAACCTCCCTGGGCATTATGGAACTCCTTTATGACATAAATCGTAAAGGAACTACCGTAATCATGGCCACCCATGCCCTGGAGCTGGTCAAACAGGCTCATAGGCGCATTATAACGCTGGATCATGGGCAGATAGCGACCGATAGCCCTCATGGGGAGTCACTATTATGAAAATATCTAATGGGGTGTATTTTGCCCGTGAAGCTGCCAAGTCTTTTTCGCGCAACCGTTTGCTGAGTTTTGCTACCATATCTACGGTTACGATTTGCATTCTTATACTGGGTATGGCCGTGTTGCTGACCATGAATGCGGGGCTGTTTATGAACCGCTTGGAGTCAGATGTCCAGATGATAGCCTTTCTGGATAAGTCTCTTAACCAGAGAGAGATCAACGCGGCTCGCGATGAGATCAATGAGATCGGCGGTATAAAGTCAGTGGAATTTATCTCCCGAGATAAATCCTTGGCAGACCTGCAGGAGACTTACGGCCGAGAATATGATTTGAAATCTACCCTGGGCAGCAACCCGCTCCCTCATACTTTCAAAATCGAGGCCCAGAACCCGCAGGAGGTCGCCCAGATCGCGGAACAGGTCGACAAGATAGTGGGAGTGTATAAGGTCAATTACGGTCAGGGTGTGGTGGAACGATTGTTTCAGGTCACTCGCTGGGTGCGCATCATAAGTATTGCTTTTATCGTCGTGTTGGCAGCGGGCGCGGTCTTCTTGATAGCTACTACCACCCGGCTGTCGGTTTTTGCCCGGCGCAAAGAAATCTATTTAATGAAACTTATCGGTGCTACCGACTGGTTTGTACGTTGGCCGTTTTTTATTGAAGGCATATTTTTGGGAGTGGCAGGCAGCCTGTTGGCAGTACTGTTACTGGGCCTGGGATACGAGGCCTTATTGCAAAATATAAGTTCTATGGTTATGGTCACCCTTATTAGCGACACGGCCTTGCTGGGGCAAATATATTTGTCTCTGGTAGCAAGCGGAGCTATATTAGGGGTTTTAGGTACTTATATCTCACTGAATCGTTTCCTGGATGTCTAAAGTTTTGCTTACCGAAAGCAACGCTTAAGGAGGGTTTTGCAAGTGAAAATGGGGAGAAAGATCCTGGCGGTATCTTTGTTAGCCGTCTTTTTAAGCAGTGTTGTCCTGCCGGTCTACGCCGATGAACTGGAAGACACCCGGCAGCAGTTGGACGATATCAGCCGTAGCATTAATGCAACCCAGGGAAAAGTAAGCAGTGTTAAGAAACAGGAAAATAGCATAATGGGCCAGATTCAAAGCCTGGAAAAGGACATCAGCCACACGGAGAAACAGATCACGGCTACCGAAGACCGCATCACCTTTCTGCAGGAAAGCATAACCACTACCGAAGCAGATATTGAAGAAGCTGAGAAAAACTTAGAGGAAAAGAGCGCTCTGCTCGGTGACCGGCTGGTAATTCTCCATGAACAAGGGGAAGTATCCTATCTGGAAGTGTTGCTGTCGGCTATCGACTTGAAGGATTTTCTTACCCGCTATGAGATGGTCAACAGCATAATCGAGCAGGATGTGGATTTGATCGCGGCCATCAATCAGCAAAGGCACGACCTGGAGATGAAGAAAAGCGATCTGGAAGTGAAAAAGAAAGAGCTGGAAAGCGCTCTGGTTCAGCAGGAGTCAATGCGAGAACTGCTGGATGGACAGAAGCTGGAGAAGAAGGAAATCCTCGGCAATGTGCAGCAGGAAAGAGCTGCTTACGAAAGGGCCTTAGCCGAACTGGAAGAGAACTCCCGCCAACTAGAAGCTATGATACGCCAATTGCAGGGAGGTAGTTCTGAGGCACTGGGGACTGGAGTTTATACCTGGCCGACTCCCGGCTATAGTAACATAACGTCATCCTATGGTATGCGCTTTCATCCTATATTGAAGACTCGCAAGATGCATACCGGAGTTGATATTGGTGCGCCTATGTCAGCTACCATTGTTGCTGCTGACAGCGGCAAGATAATTCATGCCGGCTGGATGGGTGGATATGGCCAGGTGCTGGTAGTTGACCACGGTAACGGCATATCCACACTGTATGCCCATCAATCCTCCTTCCTGGTCAGCAACGGCCAGACGGTCAACCGAGGAGATGCTATCGGCAAAGTGGGCAGCACCGGATGGAGCACCGGACCGCACTTACACTTCGAGGTGCGCATCAACGGATCCTACACCGATCCCATGCCCTATATTCAATAACCGTAGGCAAGAGGTCGGGAAACCAACAAGCGCAAATCTTAAGTAGGGGCTGGTTTCCATGCCAGCCCGTTTAACTCTTGCAGTGGTCTCGGATCATCCCCTGCGGGGCGGCGTGGAAACCCCCCCCCTACCCCTTACCCAGTTTTAGCGTGTTGTAGGGAACTACCCCTGCGCCGTTCCGGCATGTTCATTAATCAGAATTCAGTTGTTATCGACGAACCATTTCTTTCGGCAGATCCAGCCATAAGGGGTGTCACGCACCCAACAAGGGGACGTTCTTTTTGTGGGGTGTTTTCTGTATATCGCCGGGGGAATTGTAATCTGGCATAAGGTGGGATAACATAATAATTGGTTTTTATTAATACAATACTAGTGGTGGTGAAGTTTTGAAAAAACGTGGCATATGGCGGGGACTGAACATTTTTTTCTCGGTGATCGGAGTGGTGGTAGTAACCGCCATTATTTTCCTGATGGTGACTAATGTAGCTGGGCTGGGTACGCTTTTGAGTGTAACCGGACTGATCAAAAGCCAATCGCTTTTTGATTCCAGCACCAATGAAATGATTGAAGGAGCCACTGCTGGGATAGTTGATTCTCTGGATGATCCTTATTCAAAATACTTAGATAAACAGGCCTGGGAAGATTTGCGAGTTCGTCTGGAGGCCAAATTTGGCGGTATAGGTGTTTACGTTCTGCAGGACGAAACCGGTCGCTTGAAAATTGTTTCGCCCATCAAGGGAACCCCCGCTTATGAAGCCGGACTTAAAAATGGCGACATTATTCTTCGCATTAACGGCGAAAGTGTGATCAATATGAGTCAGGATGATGCCGTGCATCTAATGCGGGGAGATCCCGGTACCCAACTGGAGTTAGGAATCTACCGAGAATCCGATGGTAAGGAATATGACTACACCATTATTCGTGAGATCATAAATGTACCTTCCGTTGAAGACCGCATGCTGGATGACAGTCCGGCTGTCGGTTATATAAAGCTAAACCAGTTCCATGCCCAATCAGCGCAGGAGATAGCCGCTACCCTTAATCGTCTTCTAAAAGATAACCGTATGGAAGGTTTGGTCCTGGATTTGCGTGGTAATGGCGGGGGCGACTTTGAATCTTCCATTGACATCGGCAGTATCTTTATGGATGGCCAGGAAGTCGTAAGTGTAGTCGACGCTCAAGGTAACGAGACCGTACATCATGCTTCAGCCGGGAGTGTAGACATCCCCTTGGTAGTGCTGGTAAATGGCGACAGTGCCAGCGCTTCAGAGATTTTAGCCGGGGCCTTGCAAGATAACCAGCGGGCGGTTCTAGTAGGGGAAAAGACCTATGGCAAGGGATTGGTGCAGACTATCTATCCCCTTCCCGACGGCGGGGCTCTGAAACTGACCACTCAGAAATACTATACCCCTGATGGGATCGACATTAATGAGATCGGGATCACCCCTGATTATATAGTCCAGCAGGAGATTGATGCTGCGTCCGACCTACAGTTGGAAAAGGCTGTAGAACTGGTGAAAAAAGAGATACTATAAAGAGGCCAAGATGCAATCCGCGCAAGCTAGGGGACGGTCCTTCGACTTGCGCTTTAACCGAATCTTAACTGTTGAATAGAAGAGCTTTCATAAAAGCGCAAGTCGAAGGACCGTCCCCTAGCTTGCGCGGACCTTCGAACCCTCTGCTTACATAGCGACCCCATGTTTCCTCATAGCCGTATTGAAAGGGAAAGCCCGAGAGTTTTCCCTTTTGGTGTCCCTATAGGGTTGTCCTCTTAAAATTCCCAAGCAAAGGTGATGGAATGGAATCAATATTGATGCTGCTGGCACTCATGGGACAAAAGTTGCTAGAGACTATGGCCACCCCATTATTTTTGGGCATATACATTTTGCTGTTTGCCCTGGTTGCCTGGCAGTATAAGCGCCTGGAGGACATGTCCGGAAGACTGCTAAACACCACCCGGCGCAGCTACCTGGGGGCAGCCGTAGTTTCGACCCTGCTCGGGCTGGCCGGAGGTCTCCTGGGCAGTGTTTTGCTGGTCTTGGTGGGGATCGATCTATTCAGCGTAGGGATTATTTATTTATGGATAGTGGCTTTAATGCTGATGTTTATCAACCAGCGCTTTCTCTGTTTTGCTTATGCCGGCGGGCTGATCTCCCTGTTGAGCTTGCTAATCGGCTATCCGGACATTGATATTGCTCAGCTGCTAGCCCTGGTAGCCGTCTTGCATATGGTGGAAAGTCTGCTGATAGTGGCTAATGGGCATCTAAATCCGGTGCCGGTCTATGTAAAAAAGGGCGGGCACATAAGCGGCGGGTTTAATCTGCAGAAATTTTGGCCCATGCCTTTGATCGCACTCGTAAGCATGGGTTATATGGATATGGGCAGCGGCGGAGTGTCTATGCCGGATTGGTGGCCTCTTATCAAGGGATCCTCCCCGCAATCAGCTCAGCAGGTTTATGTTCTTATGCCGGTACTGGCTATATTAGGCTATGGCGAAATCACTACTACCAGCAGTCCCGGCCAAAAGGCCCGGGAATCAGCCCTGTACTTATTCATATTCAGCCTCATTTTGCTGATAATGTCCTTAGCCAGTTCTCGCTGGGCCCCGTTATTGTGGCTGGCGGCCTTGTTCAGCCCTTTGGGACATGAAATGGTCATTTGGATGGGAATGAGAAGCGAGAGAAATCGGCCTTCTCTTTATGTTAAACCGGCTCAAGGGGTGATGATATTAGATGTTCGCCCCGGTACTCCGGCCGCCCGGGCCGGACTAAGATCCCGCGATATTGTTTGGCAGGTAAACGGCATGGCAGTAAATCATCAGGATGAACTGGCCAACATTCTGCAGTGGGCTTGGCAGGGGCTGCAGATCAAAATCCTGCGGGACAACGAGCCTCTCACCCTTCATATGGAGCGGCGTAAGGCCGTCCCAGCAGGTATTGTCACTGTACCGGAGGATAATGTCCCCCGCTATTTAGCATTTAAGGATGACACCATATTTCTCACCGCCCGGCGCTGGTGGCACTCTTTAAAAAAACGTCTGGGCAGTTGATTGGCCGGGCGGTACCAAGTGTTCACATTTTACCTCTACTCCGAATATGCTAAGGCATAATGTGACAACTAAGGAGATAGTGACATGAGAGGTAAAGTGCGCTACGTACTCACCAGTAGTAACACCAGTCAGGGATTTCACACCTTTTTACCCGAACTGCTGCAGGGTGTACTGAAGATTTTCATTCTCAAAGGAGCTCCGGGGTCAGGTAAGTCTACCTTTATGCGCCTTTTGGGGGAGTCATTTTCGGAACAGGGCTATGAGGTAGAGTTTTGGGTATCTGCCGCTGATCCGGTCAGTCCGGAAGGAGTTTTGATTCCACAACTGAAAGCTGCCGTGGTCAATGGAAGTCTCTCATCTCCTATTGAGCCTCGCTATCCGGGTGTGACCGGGGATATAATTTATCTGGGTGACTATGGAGATAAAACATTTATTCAGAGCTACAGTCAGGAGATCATCAAGCTGTGTGATGATCAGGAAAAGCATCGCCGTCAGGCTACTGAGGTTCTGAAAAACGCGGCGGCCATAAAAGATACTATCAAAAGACAGGCGTCTGCTTATCTGGACTTAGAAAAACTGCAGCAAGTGGTGGAACAGTTGGCAGAGGATATCCTGGAGGGTGCTCCCGCGGAAAAACACTATTTTGCCAGTGCGGTCACTGCTGAAGGAATGATAAACTATATGGATGAAATCAGCTGTGCCTGCAAGAAGCGTTATGTATTTCAGGGGCCGGCTGGCAGCGGCAAATCTACGGCCATACTGGGTTTGGCAGCCCGAGCCCAGAGCAAAGGATATTCCTTGGAATATTATCACTGCGGCCTGGAAGCCGACAACATACAGATGATCATTATCCGCAACCTGGAGATCGCTCTGGTAGATGCCGGTCTCTTGGAACTGTCTGTTAAACCCTGGGACGTAGTAATAGACATGAGCAGTTGTCTGCGAGATTATGATGCGGATGAATTGGTACATGAATCCAGTAAGTCACTGCGTGAATATGAAACTCTCATATTGGAAGCTCAGCAAGAATTGGAACAGGCCCATCGTTGTCTGAAAGACCTCAAAAAAATCTATGCGCTGGCCATGGATTTCGAAGCCCTGGATAACAAGCGCCTGCAAGTGCGGGATGAAATAACCCGGTCTAGTTAGGATAGGGGAATGCGCAAGTTAGGGGACGGTCCTTTGGCTTGCGCTTTAAGCGTAATCTGTATTGTAAATTTCGAAAGGCTTTCCATAAAAGCGCAAGCCAAAGGACCGTCCCCTAACTTGCGCGGATTCGCAAATACCTTTTGTCTGGGAAAAGATTTGGGTTGGCCTTTGCTTGGTAAGTCTGATATATTAATATTCTTATAGAGGCATTGTAAGGGAAGTGACAGTCATGCCAGAATTTCGAGTCCATTCTGAATACCAGGAGAAGGGTGACCAGCCGGAGGCCATACGTAGTCTGGTGCAGGGGCTCAATAGCGGGCACCGTGATCAGACTTTGCTGGGGGTGACCGGTTCAGGCAAGACCTTTACTATGGCCCGCATCATTGAGGAAGTGCAGCGGCCCAGTTTGATCATGGCCCCCAATAAAACCCTGGCAGGACAGCTTTACTCTGAGTTCAAACAGTTTTTCCCCGAAAATGCGGTGGAATATTTTATCAGCTATTATGATTATTATCAGCCCGAGGCTTATGTGCCTCAGACAGATACCTATATAGAAAAAGATTCATCCATAAATGACGAGATCGATAAACTGCGCCACTCCGCCACGGCCGCCCTGCTGGAACGGCGGGATGTTATTATCGTGGCCAGTGTTTCCTGCATCTACGGATTGGGTGCTCCCCAGGATTACTATGCCATGGCCCTATCCCTGCGTCCCCAGATGGAGATTTCCCGGGACGAGGTACTGCGCCGTCTGGTGGAAACCCACTACACCCGCAATGATATAGCCTTTACCCGGGGGCAGTTCCGGGTGCGGGGAGATGTGGTGGAAATATTTCCGGCCTCTTCGGGTGAGCAAGCCCTGCGGGTGGAGTTTTTCGGGGATGAAATCGACCGCATTGTGGAATTTAATCCTTTGACCGGTGAAGTTCTGGGACGCCGTCTGCATGCTTTCGTATTTCCGGCCTCTCACTATGTCACCAGTCGGGAAAAAATGCTGGAAGCTGCCGGTGAAATTGAGATGGAACTGGCTCAGCAGTTGGAGAAGTTTCAACGAGAGGGCAAGCTTCTGGAAGCCCAGCGTATTGAACAGCGCACCCGTTTCGACCTGGAAATGATAAGGGAAGTCGGCTTCTGCAAAGGGATCGAAAACTATTCTCGCTATATTACGGGACGAGCCCCGGGAGAACCGCCCTATACATTGATAGACTTCTTCCCCAAGGATTTCTTGCTGTTTATGGATGAGTCCCATATTGGAGTTTCACAGGTACGGGGTATGTATGAAGGTGACCGGTCGCGCAAATCGAACTTGATCGAATACGGCTTTCGCTTGCCCTCGGCTCTGGATAATCGGCCCCTTAAGTTCGCGGAATTTGGTGATAAGATAGGTCAGGTAGTCTATGTTAGTGCCACCCCGGGGGATTATGAGACCAGTCACAGCCAGCAGGTAGCCGAGCAGATCATTCGTCCTACCGGATTGATAGACCCGCAAGTCTTGGTGCGACCTACTGAGAATCAGATCGATGATCTGATCAACGAAATTCGCAGCACGGTGGCTAAGGGATTTCGCGTTCTGGTCACTACTTTGACTAAACGCATGTCCGAGGATCTGTGCGATTACCTGTCTGAAGCTGGTTTGCGGGTCAGCTATATGCATTCGGACATTGAGGCTCTGGACAGATTAGAGAT
Organism: uncultured Syntrophomonas sp.; assembly: GCA_964618175.1. Taxonomy (GTDB): domain Bacteria; phylum Bacillota; class Syntrophomonadia; order Syntrophomonadales; family Syntrophomonadaceae; genus DTU018. The sequence continues at coordinate 8,673 of CAZTZX010000046.1, forward strand.
CTTGCGTGATTTGCGCAATGGGGAATTTGATATATTGGTAGGTATCAACTTACTACGGGAAGGTTTGGATCTGCCGGAAGTAGCTTTAGTAGCTATCCTGGATGCTGACAAAGAAGGTTTCCTGCGTTCGGGACGATCTCTTATTCAAACCATTGGCCGGGCCGCCCGCAATGTGGAAGGCCGGGTCATTATGTATGCAGATAAGGTCACTCCCTCCATGCAGACCGCTCTGGAAGAGACTAACCGACGCCGCGCCAAACAGATGGAATACAATCGGGAGCACAATATAACCCCGGAGAGTATAAAGAAAGCAGTCTATGCTTCGATAGAGGCGACTATAGCGGAAACACCGGCGGAGTACGATATCTTGGGATTTAACCATCTGCCCAAAAAGGAACGGCAACGACTGGCCAAAGAAATAGAAGAGGAAATGCGCCAGGCTGCCGAAAATCTGGAGTACGAGCGTGCCGCCCAACTGCGCGACATGATCAAAGAACTCACCGCCGCCCCACCCGCCAAAAAGAGCCGCCGCAAGCGATAGTTAGCAGCGCAAGTTAGGGGACGGTCCTTCGACTTGCGCTTTCAAGAAAGCTGTTGGTAGAATAGAAATTTTCATAAAAAGCGCAAGTCGAAGGACCGTCCCCTAACTTGCGCGGAGCGAACCCTAAACTGGCGGTCTACCTTGAATAGGAGAAGAGATTATGACTAGAGATTATATTTATGTGAAAGGTGCCCGGGAGCACAATCTAAAGAATGTTGATGTGACTGTACCGCGTGACCAGCTGGTGGTCTTTACCGGGGTTTCCGGATCCGGTAAGTCCAGTCTGGCTTTTGATACGATTTATAGTGAAGGACAGCGGCGCTATATGGAATCACTTTCTACCTATGCCCGCCAGTTCTTAGGGCAGATGGACAAACCTGATGTAGATTATATCGAGGGACTGTCCCCCTCTATTTCCATTGATCAGAAATCCACTTCCAACAACCCGCGTTCCACCGTGGGTACGGTAACGGAAATCTATGATTATCTACGCTTACTGTTTGCCCGGATCGGTCGGCCTCATTGTCCTCACTGCCATAAGCCTATTCAGCGGCAGACCATTGATCAGATCGTAGATACCCTGCTGGATCTACCGGCTGACAGCCGCATCAAAGTTCTGGCTCCCGTTGCGATTGGGCAAAAAGGGGAACATCGCAAAGTCCTGCAGAGCCTTTTTAAGGATGGGTTCGTGCGGGTAATAGTGGATGGCTATGAATACACCTCTGACGAGGAGATCAAACTGGACAAGAATAAGAAGCATGATATCAAAGCGGTGGTGGATCGCCTGGTCATCAAAGAGGATATTCGCAGCCGTCTGGCCGAATCGCTGGAATTGGCTTTTGAACTTAGTGAGGGAACTATAGGGATCCTGTGGCTCAAGGATGAGGGAGAAGAAGAAATGGTCTTTAGTCAGGAATTCTCCTGCCCGGAATGTGGTTTTAGTCTGCCCGAACTGAGCCCGCGCATGTTTTCCTTCAATAATCCTTTCGGAGCCTGTCCAGAGTGCGACGGATTAGGATGGAAACGGGAGATCGATGCCAGTTTGGTTCTGAATATGGATAAGAGCCTGGAAGACGGCGCCATTATTCCCTGGTCCAATAACTTTTTTACTTACTACAACCAGATCATGGCGGCGGCCGCTAGGAAGTACAAAGTTCCTCTAGATCGCCCCTTAAAGGAATTAAAAAAGAAACAGATTGACTTCATTCTCTATGGTAATGGGGGCGATAAGTTTGAAATCACCTATACCAATTCCTATGGTGAGACCGGTAAATACCGTTCCAGCTACGAAGGAGTGATCAATAACCTCAGCCGCCGTTATATGGAGACCCGTTCTGAATATGCGCGGGAGGATATTGAAAAATATATGACCTACTCTCTGTGCCCCCGCTGCCAGGGCAAACGTCTGCGGGAAGAGATCCTGTGGGTCTTGGTAGGGGACAAGTCTATCAATGATGTTACCGCCTTATCGGTAAGTGAAGCAGTCAACTTTTTTGAACAGCTGATCCTAAATGAGCGGGAGACTATTATTGGGCGCCAGGTTATCAAAGAAATAAAAGAGCGCTTGCGTTTTTTGATCGACGTGGGCTTGGATTACCTGACCCTGGATCGTAAAGCCGGCAGTCTGTCAGGAGGCGAGGCCCAGCGTATTCGTTTGGCTACTCAGGTGGGCTCCAGTTTGGTAGGAGTACTGTATGTTCTGGATGAACCCAGTATCGGCTTGCACCCCCGCGATAATGAGCGCTTGCTGGCTACTCTCAAACGGCTGCGCGACTTGGGCAATACCGTTATTGTGGTGGAACATGACGAGGATACCGTGCGCAGTGCTGATCATGTAATAGATATCGGCCCTCTGGCCGGTGTGCACGGGGGCGAAATTGTAGCCCAGGGTACAGTAGAGGACATTCTGGCCTGTGAAAGATCTCTGACTGGTCAGTACCTGGCTGGCCAACTGGATATTGAGCTGCCGGAACAGCGACGCAGCGGTAATGGCTCCAGTTTGGTCATCAAAGGTGCCAGCCAGCATAACTTGAAGCATATCGATGTGACCATACCTTTGGGTGAAATGGTGGTCATTACCGGAGTGTCAGGCTCCGGCAAAAGTACCCTGGTGGAGGATATCCTCTACCCAGCCTTGATGAAACGCTTTTACGGCGGGCGCCATCGTCCCGGAGCTCACCAGAGCATCGAGGGCCTACAGGCGGTAGACAAGGTAGTGAACATCGATCAGTCCCCCATCGGACGGACACCTCGCTCCAATCCGGCCACTTATACCGGAGTATTTGACAACATCCGGGAATTGTATGCCGAAACTGCTGAAGCCAAGGTGCGGGGCTATAAACCGGGGCGTTTCAGTTTTAATGTCCGGGGAGGCCGCTGTGAAGCCTGTAGCGGAGATGGCATCATCAAAATCGAAATGCATTTTCTGCCGGATGTATATATCCCCTGTGAAGTCTGCAAAGGCAAACGTTATAACCGGGAGACCCTGGAGGTCAAATATCGCGGCAAGACTATTGCCGATGTGCTGGCCATGACTGTGGACGAAGCGGTGGATTTTTTCGAAGCGATACCCCGTATCCATCGTAAACTGAAAGTGGTGCAGGATGTGGGCCTGGGTTATGTTCAACTGGGGCAGCCGGCTCCTACCCTATCGGGAGGCGAAGCCCAGCGTGTCAAGCTGGCTACCGAACTGTCGCGGCGCTCTACCGGCAAAACCCTCTATATACTGGATGAACCCACTACCGGACTGCACAAGCATGATGTCAAGCATCTGTTGGGAGTTCTCAACCGCTTGGTCGATGCGGGAAATACCGTGGTTATCATAGAGCATAATCTGGATGTGATCAAATCGGCGGATCATCTGATCGATCTGGGGCCGGAAGGCGGAGAAAAGGGTGGACAGATCCTGGTAGAAGGCACCCCCGAACAGGTGGCCCAGTGTTCCTCCTCCTACACCGCCCGTTACCTGCGCCCGGTATTAGGCCTGGATGACGGGCCAACCCAGGTGTGTGTCTCATGACCAGCGAAGAACTAAAAGCCCGGTTAAAAAACGTCCCCCTCCAGCCGGGTGTATATATGTACAAAGACCAGAGCGACCAGGTCATTTATGTGGGCAAAGCTAAAGCTCTGCGCAATCGAATGCGTTCATATTTTCAGAGTAGGGAGCACTTACATCCTAAGGTGCGCGCCATGATGGCACGGGTGGATGATTTTGATTTCATAGTTACCAATACTGAAGTCGAGGCCTTGATCCTGGAAAACAACCTGATCAAGGCCTACCAGCCTCGTTATAATATTGACCTGCGCGATGACAAAACCTATCCCTATCTTAAGATCAGCATTATGGATCCTTTTCCGCGGGTCTACATCACCCGAGAAAAAAAGGACGGGGTTTCCCGTTATTTTGGCCCTTATACCGATGTGTCTTCCCTCAAAGAAACCCTGGGCATCTTGAAAAACTTGTTTCCCTTGCGTACCTGCAAAACTCTGCGCCCGGCCCATCGACCCTGTTTGAACCGTGATTTGAAAAAGTGCCTGGCCCCTTGTACCGGGGAGGTTTCAGTCGAGGACTACCGGCAAATGGTGGAGCAGATCATCGCTTTTATGGAGGGAAACAGCCGCGAAATGTTGCGGGAAAAAGAAGCGGAAATGAAAGCCGCCGCCGCTGACTTGGAATTTGAAAAAGCCGCCCGTTTGCGCGATCAGATCAATGCTATTCACAAAATTGGGGAAACTCAGAAGGTCCACCTGCAGTCCCCCTGGAATCTTGATCTGGTGGGAATAATTGTGGGGGAAAAGGACAGTCTGGCCCTGGTTTTCAAAATTCGCACCGGTAAGATCATTGCCAAGGATACCATCTGGCTTAATCGTCCCACCGGTCAGGAGGAAGCTGAGTTAATGGGGCAGTTTCTGCGCCGCTATTATACAGACAATAATGATATACCCAATGAACTGGTGGTCAGCACCTTGCCGGCCGAACAGGAACTGCTAGAAGAATGGCTGCATGGTGTGACCGGTCATCGAGTCAGCATCAAAGTGCCCCAGCGCGGTGATAAACACAGCCTGTTAGAAATGATAATGGAAAATGTCCACCTGCTCTGGAAGGAGCGCTATGAAAAGGATGCCCGCCAGCTGGCAGTGTTGGTGCACCTAAGCAAGCTGCTGGAACTACCGGTCGTACCAGAGCGTATCGAATGCTACGATATTTCTCATCTGGGGGGCCAGGAAACGGTAGCTTCCATGGTGGTCTTTACCGACGGGGTGCCGGATGGCAGTGCTTATCGCCGCTTCAAGATGAAGCAGGATCAAAACGATGATTTCGCTTCCCTGCGGGAAACGTTGCGCCGCCGCTTTATCCAGGCCCAGCAGCAAAATCCCGCTTTTTTGCCGGAACCAGATCTAATTGTCATTGATGGGGGATTGGGGCAGGTAAATGCCGTGCAGATAGTCTTGGCAGAACTGGGAGTCGACATTCCCCTGATCAGTTTGGCCGAGAAAAATGAGGAAATTTACCAACCGCAGCGCAGCGAACCATTGGTGTTGCCACGCCGTGATGAAGGACTGCGGCTTTTACAGCGATTGCGGGACGAAGCCCACCGTTTTGCGGTGGAATACAACCGGCAGCGTCGCACCCGGCGTATGACTTCCTCAGCTTTGGATCATATTGAAGGTGTGGGGGCGCAGCGGCGCCGAGCCTTGTTGAAACATTTTGGCTCCGTAAACGGTATCCGGGAAGCTTCTTTAAAAGAACTGGCAGCAGTCCCCAGTATGAATCAAAGCGTAGCCCGGCGCGTATACGAATATTTTCATGGCTCAATTACCCCCTAAAGCGACTATTATCTATAGAAATATGGTAGAATAATGCTAATTCAGGGCAATAATATCCCTGCTTCAGTCTACATCAGCGCAAGTTTGGGGACGGTCCTTGCACTTGCGCGTTCAAGTAGTTAGTAGTGTAACGCTCTATTTATCGCTAACACGCAAGTGCAAGGACCGTCCCCAAACTTGCGCAGGCAACATCGGCTCTGAAAGGAGGACACTATATGTCGGGTTTAATAACGCGCTGGATATTGAACATAGCTGCCCTGGTTATTACCGCCGCTCTTTTACCAGGTTTTGAGCTGGATTTATGGGGGGCTATCGTCGGATCAATTTTTCTAGGCATAGTAAATGCGGTTATCCGCCCCTTCATCCTGGTTTTGACCCTGCCCTTAAATGTCCTTACACTGGGCTTATTTACTTTCGTTATCAACGCTTTGATGTTATGGCTCACCTCAGTCACCATTCGCGGTTTCGATATCACTAATTTTGGTTGGGCTATCCTGAGTGCCCTGCTTTTGAGCATAATAAGTTTTGTGATCAGTATGTTTATTGATGATGAAGGATTCCGATTCCGTTAATAGGGAAGGATATCTAGTAGCAAATTCTGCCGGGCCTTTCGCCTGGCTTCTTTTTACACTAAGTGTAAAGGAGAGAATTATGGCCATCAAGCTAGTAGCTATTGACCTGGATGATACCTTGCTGGATTCTGGCCTACAGATCGCTCAACCTTGCCTGGAGGCTATTCGCCAGGTTCAGGATCTGGGAATTATGGTCACTCTGGCTACCGGGCGCATGTACCGCTCGGCTTTGCCTTATGCCCGGCAGATCAAAGCCGACCTGCCGCTGATAACCTACCAGGGGGCTCTGGTCAAGAACTCTCTTTCCGAAGAAGTTCTCTACTATCGGCCCGTGCCCGAGCAACTGACTATCGAGGTCATGCAGTATTTCCAACGAGCTCAGGTGCACTTTCACACCTACTTGGATGATGAACTGTGTTTGGAAAGTCTGAGCGAAGAGGGGCTGGCCTATGCTAATATGGCTCGAGTCGAGCCTCATTTGGTTCCCGATCTGCTGGCGGCGGTGCGGGAGAATCAACCACTCAAGATCATGGCCATTACCGAGAATGAAAAAGCTCTATTGGATATGGAATTAGAGTTAAAAGGCCATTACGGTAAGCTGCTGAACATAACCCGATCCAAGCCGCATTACCTGGAGGTTATGGATCGGTCAGCCAACAAAGCTGATGCTCTGCAGGTAATTGCCCAACATTTCGGCCTAGATCGCCGCGAAGTATTGGCGGTAGGCGATAGCTACAACGATCTGGCCATGATAGAATGGGCGGGAGTGGGTGTGGCGATGGGCAATGCCCGCGACGTAGTCAAGGATGC
>CAZTZX010000047.1:0-3670 GCA_964618175.1 uncultured Syntrophomonas sp.
ATAAAGGTGATACAACCTTCGCGATCGTAAGTAAAAAACATTTCATGCAAATTGTCAATGAGGGTGTTTAAGTAGTTCACCTGCTTGCGCAGTTTCTTTTCGCTGGTCTGCAACGCTTCTTCCGCTTTTTTACGAGCAGTGATATCCCGTATCAAGCCGCTGAAACCTATGATCTCTTTGCCTTCCCTGATGGGCATAGCGGTGCATTCTACCACCATATCCTGGCCGTTTTTGCGCTTGACATGCCACTCAAAGTCACGTACGGTTTTACCGGTCTTGTAAACTTGTTGGAAGGTCTTTTTGACCCGCCTAACATTATCTTCATCCATAAATGCTCGGAAACTCATACCCAAAAAATCTTCAGCACGGTAAACAGTCTGTTCTGCTAAATAGCGGTTGACAAACTGGAAGTTGCCGACCAAGTCTACTTCAAAGTACGAGTCATCAATACGTTCAATCATATTGCGGTACTTCTGTTCACTCTCAAATAGAGCTTGTTCAACCTGTTTGCGCTCGGTGATATTGCGCATGGTCTCTATAGCCCCCACCAGGTTACCGCCCCGATCCCATAGGGGTGTGCTTTTACAAGAAAGATAGGATCCACCTACTCCCAACTGCGGGCAGTATATTTCAGCAAACAAAGTTTCCTTCTCTTTCTTGCTAATATTGATATCCGCCTTTTCAGCCAGCTGGGGGTCAATCGCCAGGTCGATTAGCATGGGGAGACGGCGTCCGAAGAAAGGAATGGCATACTCGTAGTTACCTTTTCCCAGGATATCGCGAGCTTTGATCCCGGTCAATTCCTCCAGAGCATGGTTCCATAAATCTACTCGACCCTGTCGGTCAATAATAAAGGTAGGCTCAGGTAAAAAATCCATAAAAGTCTGCAATCTTAGATGGGCTTCACTTAAGGCGTCCTTATTCGTTTCCGCTTCCTCTAACTGGGCGCGCAGTTCTTCTTCTGTGGCCAGTTGCTGCTGATTAGCTGCTATCAGTTCCTCACGAGTCCTAAGTAAGTCATCATGGCTCTGCCTTAGATCCTTTTCCAGGTGCCGCCTTTCGGTCACATCTTCGGCCAAAGCCATTTCCCCGATAATTTCACCATTTTTAAGGATCGAAGAGGCTTTGATCTGCAAAACTCGCTCACTTCCATCGTGATGGACGACCTTGGTCAGATAAACCCCCGGTTTACTTTCCTTGATCCGTTGATGAAACCCTTCCATGAACAAAGCCTGATGTTTTTGCGGTATGAAATCCCACAGAAAACAGCCCCTGACTTCATGGAGCCCATAACCTAACATGTCCAACGATTTACGATTTGCAAACGTAATCCGTCCAGTTAAATCGTAGGTGTAAAAAAGCTCATTGATATTATCCAGGAGCATGCGATAATCGTTATCGTCATTTGGTTCCACAGCCTGCAGTAAGCAGGTATCAATTTGTTGATTAATACAGAAAAATATAGGTTGCAGGTCTTTCGTGCCAGTTAAGGCGATCGCCATCACATCAACTGGTATGCTCTGCCCAGTTCGGTCTACAAATCGGGTGCTATAATGGCACGGGAAGCCTTGCGTGGTCAATTGGGCCAAACAGGAGTATTCTTCCGCCTGTAGCTCAGGATGGATAAGGACTTTTTTCCAGTTCAAAGCAAGTAGATCCTGGAGCTCATACCCTAAGAGGCCAGCCAAGCCAAGACTGCAAGCTAGGACTTCGCCCTCAATTGTACCTGCAAAAACAGGGCGCCAACTTCCGGCTATTCGTGATTGAAGCTGACTAATATAGCCCAATTTCATGATTGTCCTCCCTGGTAAGCATACATCTTATAACTATCACTTAACTGTCACTTTTTTAAAACTTCTCCATCATTTTGGTTATTCTGCCAAAGTCCTAAAACACCTGCTAAAACTAATAAAAATCCAGGAAATAGTTCCTAGGTCCTATATTTTTAAGTAAGGCAGAGGTGCTAAATGCTACTGTGGCTGATCAATGGCCGCCGTAGTTTGACTTCACAGTGGTTGGCCTGTTTGGAATAATTCAGTCAGTTCCAGCCCCAGACGTTTAAGCACCTAATAAACATTGGCACATGGTTTCAATTTGGCGATGACTGCTTCCTCGTGTAAAATAATAGGAGTTATGATAGGCAGGTAATAATATGAAAATTGAAACAGTCAACCTCCATAATTTAGGATTAAACGAAGCACTTGCCAAAGCTGAGCATAATTTGGTCTGGGCTATTGACCATCAAGTAGATGTAATCGATTTTATTCACGGCAAAGGCTTGCATAGTGAACGACGCTTTTCCGTCATCAAACAGGAATTACGCCGCTACCTTAAAAGCAACCCTTTATTAAGCAATTCTGGGTATAAGGTAGTACCGGGCGAATCTAATCTACCGATCGCTTTAAGTTTTGATGAAGGCCATACTCTGGTGGTGGCGCGCGGACTTGAAAAAGAACATCTGGGAGGACAACGCCAGCAGCAGAAAAACCAGATGTTGTTCTCAGAGCAGGGTCGTCAGATGAGAAAAGGTGCTAAGGCCCAGCAGGCTTCTAAGCGGAAGCGTAGGCGACGTTAGTCAACCACCTACCCTCTTCAATGTGTTTCCTTTCACCTCGGTTTTCTGCTAAACTGGTTTTTAGCGCTCTTATCAAGGAGGTTTTATTGTGTTTACCCGTGTTACTGATCAAGTCTATATGGTGGCACCTGCCGATCATGGCAGTTTTCCGAGCTCTATTTCGTTTTACATTGATGATAAAATTCCCACTTTAATCGACACTCCCTTGACCATATGGTCAGAGGCATTTAAGGCCAGTATGGGAAATCACCCGGTGAAAAAGATTTTGAACACTCATTACCACCGCGACCATACCGGGTGCAACCAGCTGTTTCCTGAAGCAGATGTTCATGCTCATCCCGCCGATATCCCGGCTATGATTTCGCAAGATGAATTTATTCGCTACTATGGTTTTGATCAGTATGCTAATCAAGCGCTAACTGATGAAATGATGTCCTGGTTAAAATGGTTGCCTAGTCCAGTTAACCATCCATTGGAGGACGGGCAAATAATTAAACTGGGCGAGGTAGAGTTGACCGTTATTCATACTCCCGGGCATACTCCGGGACACTGTGTCTTTTACTGGGAAAAGCAAGGCATGCTCTTTTCCGGTGACATCGATCTCACCAGTTTCGGCCCCTGGTATGGCAATATTAATAGTGATATCACCCAGTTGATCACCTCTATCAAGAATCTTATCAACCTGAATCCCCGGGTGGTTTGTTCAGGCCATAAAGGCGTAATTGATCACAATGTTTCCGGTCGGCTGCATAAATATCTAGATCGTCTCCTGGAAAAAGAAGACCACATACTAGAAGCTCTGCAACAGCCTCTAACTCTGGATGAATTAGTACGCCGTAAACTGGTCTATGGAAAATGGGGTAAATCTGAATCTCAATACTATTACTTTGAAAAACTCAGTATAATGGTTCACCTGCGCCGCCTGATCGAACTGCAGCAAGTGGAGGAATACGAGGGCAAATACCGCTCCACCGGCAAATCCATCCCTCAATGTGCCACAGCGTTAAAATAGTATTTTTTTAGACGCAGCAACATTAATTGTACCCGATAGGGTACATCAGGAGTCCCCGAAGGGGGATTTACGCTGATCCTTTA
>CAZTZX010000047.1:3770-5273 GCA_964618175.1 uncultured Syntrophomonas sp.
TGAAAACACTCTTTGATGAGGTGGCGTTTAATTTCCCGGTTAGTGGCTAGAAACTGGAAGAAGCGATAGCGTCTGCTTTTGATCAAGGTAGTCGGATCAGCAATAGTAACGATCATCCCCTGGGGGTTCATACGCCCCGCCGATAGTCCTAATAATTCGACCGGATCCTTAAAGTGATGTAAGGCGGAAGAGTACACAAATAAATCATATTCGGTATCCTGCTCTAAAAAGGAAAAAGCATCCGCCTCAACGATGTGCAGATCCTCCAATCCTAACCTGGCTGCCCGCTCTCGGGCAATATTTAACATCTTATCTGATAAATCCACCAGGGTAACATCACTGTCCGGCTGAATAGACTTGATAACAAAAGCAGCCTTGCCAGCTCCACCGCACATATCCACCGCTCTGACCGGGCGGTTCAATCTCTGCCGCAGAGCTTTCAAGACAGCGGCTAATATGACTTCATATTCTATATAGGAATAACGGGGCTCTTCAAAATCCTCATAAAATTTGACGATATCATCGCGCTGATATTTTTCAATATTAGCCTGTAAAATCTCATTTTCAGAGTATTCATGCCAGTCCTTGCTGCTCATTCAATTCCTCCTGCCATACTTGTCTGCCACTGTTTTCGGTGCCAGCCTGTCTAATTCCTTTTTTAGCCGACCAACAGCCCCTATTATCCTCCGTCTAACGTTTTTTGGACTTGTGAATTAGGCAGAAGATCCGCTATGCTCCTTCTATGGTTGGGAAGTCAGATCGTCTGTCGGCAGGAATCTGTTGCGATAGCGAACCAGATAGTTGAAAAAAGGGCGGGCAAAAATGATGGCAAAGATGACATTCCCAGCTGCATGCATGGTATCAAATAGAATACTACTGGCCCAGGTAGCGCCCCAGGTAGTCCAGGTCAGAGGATAAACTAAATTCAACCAATGCCAGGTGTTCAAAAATATGCCAAAAAGAAAGGCTGCCAAAACTGACATGATCAAAAAGGGCATTAACGCCAGATCTCTTCTGCCTCTGCCTAAAAATCCTCCTAATAATCCACATATTCCCCAGGCGATCATCTGCCAGAGAGTCCAGGGACCATGGCCCAAGAAAAAGTTGGAAATTAAACCGGTCAGCATGCCTATAATAAAACCAGTGCCACTGCCAAAAACATAACCGCTCAGCAGAACTAGGAAGGTGACCGGTTGAACACTGGGCAGACTCGCAAAAAGGATCCTTCCCAGAGAGGCTAAAGCTGCCAAGGCCGCGGTAACCGATATTACCATGGTATTTATGGGCTGGCGACCGGTAGACCACATTAAGAGTGCTAGGATGACCAGGAGCAATAAAGTGCTCACCAGTCCCCAATTGAGTGCAGCCATTGACCAAGAAACCAGACTAGCCCACAAGGCTAAGGCTGCCAATACTGCCACCAGTACCACCGGCATCAGGGGTTTTCTAACCATGTCTTATCCCATCCTCCCCAGGGCATTGAACTGCTTCCTTCTCCAGTAA
>CAZTZX010000047.1:5373-8435 GCA_964618175.1 uncultured Syntrophomonas sp.
GCAGATGCAACTGCTCCAGTAATTCACCGGTTCGGGAGTGATCGTCCAGTTTCAAACTACGGCAGGTGAACTCGATTTCTTCTCGTACAGTAGGTGAGAATAGGTAATCACCCGGTTCCTGTGATAAATAGCCTATTTTCCGAGCTAAGCCAGATGCACTCATTCGACTGGGATCCTCTCCCAGTACACCCACCTGCCCTTTGAGGGGTTTAATAGTCCCGGTCAGCAACTTTAATAGGGTAGTTTTCCCAGCCCCATTAGCACCCATTAAACAGGTGATCTCACCAGCATGTAAATCCAAATTACACTGTTTTAGTACCGGTTCGCTGCTATGAGGATATTGAAAATCCACCTTATCAAGACCTGCCACCCGGCCACCATCGTAGCAGACAACCGGCCTGCTGGCTGCCTGCCATGCCACTGTATCGGAAAGAGGTCTGGGTTCAGTTGATGGTTGAGTCTGCATACTCCCCTCATGTAAATACCATATAGTGTCGGCCAGTTGACTAAGCTTGTCCAGACGATGCTCGGCTACCACAATGGATATCCCCCACCAGCGACGGCACTGCTCAAGATAATCCAAAAACTGATCCACCGAGGCTGAATCTAATTGTGACAAGGGTTCATCCAAAAGTAGCAACCGGGGTCCAACCGCCATGATGGACGCCAAGAGTGTTTTCTGTTTCCATCCCCCGGACAAATGAAGAATTGGCTGATTCAACCAAGGCTGCATGGCAAAGGCCCCGGTCACTTCCTGTAACCTAGCTTGCATTCGCAAACGATCATAGCCAAGGTTCTCCATGCCGAAAAGCAATTCCTGATCGACCCGCGTGGTTACCAGTTGGCTTTCCGGATCCTGAAACAAGAGGCCTACCTGGCTGGACAACTCACGATGTGACCACTCAGGTAGGCTCTTGCCCATAAGTTCGATCTCTCCCTGTAAATTACCCCCATAAAAATGCGGTATCAGTCCAGCCATGATGCGCAGCAAGGTTGATTTACCACTGCCGGACAGGCCCGCCATCAACACGAACTGCCCCTCCTGCACATCAAGACTTATATCCTCCAACTCAAGGTGTTGGCTTTCCGGATAAGTATAGCTCACCTTTTGCAAACTCATCAGTGCTCCCAGCAGGCTCCCCTCCCTTCCCCAGGCAAGGTATAACCAGTAAAAACCAAATAACTGGCGCTGGCCCCATTTCGATCCAGTCGATAGCTGTTAACTGCGGGTAATATGCATACTCGCCCCAGCCCAGAACCATTACCGCAACACTTAGTATGCCCAGGGCGAGCAGGCTGAATAGAGTCCGGCTATCGTTCCTTTGCCAGGTTTCCCGATAGTAATTGCTGCGTTTCCCACTACCAAATCCTCTTCCATACATGGATTCAGCCATTTCCACTGAGCGCTCCAAACTGGTCAACAATAAAACGGAACAGATGGGCAAAAAGCTTTTGATGCGCTCTATTAATCCCCCCGAACTCCATTCTACTCCGCGACAGCGCTGTACTTCGGCTATGCGGTGGTATTCTTCCAGCATTAGGGGTATCAGGCGCAAAGCCAGGTTAAAGGTGAAAGCCCAGCGTTGGCCAAACAAGCCCAACAAACGCAAGGTCTTGGCTGGGCTGACCAAAGCAAAAAAGGAAGCACAGGCGCTTATTATCACCAGCAGACGCAGAGCCATGCCCCCCCCATAGGCCAGAGCTTCCCAGGTGAAAGGCAGATAATAACCTTCGGAACCGATCGGGTGAGGAAACATCACAGTGCTTCCCGACCGGGAAAATAGCACATTAAGTAGCATAATGAATATGACCAATGGAATGGCCATTCGCAGGTAGGCCCACCAGTAGGATAAGGTATCAGAAGCCTTCATGATCACCGCTATAGCCGCTAACAGAGCTAGCAGATAAATAGGATGGTTAAACATCAAAGCCAATAAAAGCAAGCCCAAATGTAAACCCGCCAATAATCCATAATGAAGCTTGAACAGCGGTCGGTCTTTTTCACTAAATACAGGGATCTGTTGCATATCCTATCCTCATAATTCCGATCGCTCGGCTCTAATCTACCGGCAAAGCCGTGATTTCACCTGCCTGTACCGCTAAGCCACATTTCCAAGCCAGTTCATCCGGCTGTGCACAGAGAACTTGGGCCGCCTCTTTGACCCCTTGATCGTCAACTCCAGCTATCAGCCACAGAGGATTGGTGTCCCCCATACCCTGACCGCTGGCTACTATGACTCCAGCGCCTGGCCCCAGGATACGCTGTACTTGCCCATCAAATCCCAGCAGTTCCAGCCCGTCATCAGTGAAATGGACACTGGCTCCATGGCGATCGTAAGCCTGGTTCCACTTAAGTAAATACGAACTCTGCTGGAGCTCTTCCCAGGTGCCTATTACTATCACCGGGCAGGTGGGTTTGTTGAATTGGCTTTCCTGATTGCTCAAGTCGGCTACTTCAACCTCTCCAGCTCCCTGCGCTATTATGGCTGTCTGACACTCATTGGCTAATTTCATCCAGCGCTGATCAGTCAGGATACTGACCGGGCGGTTAACCAGGGGTTGGGGGTAGCATCCGATTACAGCCGACTGCCCGGCGGCATTTGACCAGGTGTGGTAGTCCCACCACACTATATCACCTGCAGTTGGCTTTAATTGATCAGCCCCCACCCCCGCCACGGTACCGTTGACGAAGAAAAACCAGTCGAAGTTTTTCCCCTCACTCTGTGCCGACACTAATTCATTTATTCCCACTATAAAACCTCCGCCATAACCGGTGGTTATCTGGTGCTCAGCCTCCATGTATTGCAGCAGGCTGTTTTCTGATATGAGCTCAACTTGCCGCTCATCGAGAGCAGCCTGTCCAAAATCCCTGCTCAACATGATAGTAAAATTACTTTCTGTTTTTTCTTCTGGTTGGCCAGGCTTTGACTTAGCAGACCCTTCACCAATATCCGCCGCTGAACTGCACCCACTAATGATTAGCAACATTATGACTAGAAAACCAGTTATCAAATTTCTTCTCATGGTTGTCTTCCTTTCCCATTTCCGCCTAAGAACACAAG
>CAZTZX010000047.1:8535-15217 GCA_964618175.1 uncultured Syntrophomonas sp.
AGAACACAAGGGGACGGTTCTGTTGTGTCATTTAACTTCAAGTCCTGGGTGGGTTCTCTCCTGTTTACGCAAATGACACAACAGAACCGTCCCCTTGTGTCCCCCCTTGTGTCCCTGTTAGTACCCAGGATGAGTGAATACTCCCAAAAATCAAGAAACCGGATCAGCCACGATCCGGATAATTAACAGACGGCACAGCCTTCTGCTTTCTCTTCCCTTCTTGGCCCCGAAGTTCATCGATATTTTCCTCAGGCAGGTCTCCTGGCTCAGGCTCATCCTAATCTCCATACCTTCCCGGTTGCCCAGTGGTTTCACTATGGATTTCGTCACCAACACAGTAGGGGGAACTGCAGCGGACTCTCACCGCCTTCCCTTTTCAAGCACCTCGTGCTACCCGCGGAAATATTAAATTTTACTGTGGGTAATTATAGCACAGCCCACCTGTTTGTACCAACTCATGTGAAAGGGCCCCACAAGGCAAAGGAAGACAAGGTAAACGCCCCCTGTCTTCCTCTTGTACTCTAACTAATTGCCAATTCCCAGTATGGCTTCATCCACTTCTATGGCAGTGCGGTCTCCCTCTTGCATAATATCGACCAGGGCTCCGATCTCCGGCAGAATATTGCGGGTAAAGAACCGGGCGGAAGCACCTTTTCCCTGGTAGAAATGGTAGTCGAAATGTTCCTTGCCTAATTCATTGATTTTGGTCTGTGCTAATAGAGCCATTTCCAACAGCACTTTAGCTGCGTACAACTTACTGGTAGCATGTAATACCCGGGTAGCAAAGAGTTTGATCTGATCCTTTTTGCCTTCTTCGCGCCAACTATTCAGGATATTTTGCATTTCCCCGAACTGTAGCTGTGCCTTTTTCATCAGCTCGAACTCGCGGGTGAACTCACTATTATTGGCGTTTGTTTCAACAAAATCAGTGATGTCCTGCAACCATTCAGCAAAAACCTGGCCCTTCTTCATAGTCATCTTGCGGCCCACCAGATCCATGCCTTGAATATAGTTGGTTCCTTCCCAGATGGGGTATATACGGGCATCCCGATATAATTCCGCCACTGGGTACTCTTCCGTAAAACCATATCCACCATAAATCTGCAAAGCTGCACTGATACACTCCAGAGCATAATCTGAGCAAAACGCTTTAACCAGCGGTATATTAACATCGTATCTATTAGTAGCATGCTGCACTTTTTCCGGATCACTGCTGTTGTTTTTGACATCTACCAGATAAAAAGTACCGATAGTCATGGCGCGGAAAGCGTCAATATAAGCTTTCTGCATCATAAGGCTGCGCCGAATATCTTCGTGATTAATAATGGCCACTTGCTCGCCTTTGGGATTGGAGGTAGCTTTGCCCTGAATACGCTGCCGGGCATAATCCGCGGCATTATGGTAGGCAACAGCTGCCAATGCAGTAGCTGACAGACCGGTCATGAGACGTTCCTCATTCATCATGTTGAACATCTGGGCCATTCCCTGGGCTACACCATCTTCTCCTGGGGCGTCACCGATCAAAAAGCCTACACAGTCATCATTCTCGCCGTAATTCATCACGCAGGTCGGATTGCCATGCAGTCCTAACTTGTGTTCGATACCCGCGCAGATAACATCGTTGAATTTACCCGGATTGCCGTTCTCATCTGGTAAATACTTGGGCACCACAAAAAGTGAAATTCCAGCGGTTCCGGGGCGAGTACCCTCAATACGGGCCAAGGTAAGGTGAATGATGTTTTCAGTAATATCCTGATCTCCGCCGCTAATAAAGCACTTATTGCCTTTGATCTTATAAACACCCGGTTCACCCGTTGGGATAGCACGAGTGCTCATATTGCCTACCTCTGACCCGGCATTAGGTTCAGTTAGATCCATAGTTGCAGCCCACTGTCCGCTGTACATCTTAGACAGGTAAGTATCCTTGAGTTGCTGGCTGCCGAAGTCATCGATCAAACCAGCCGCTCCCCCTGTAGCCAGATAAAGAGTGCCCAAAGAGGGGTTAGCGCCGATTATATATTCCAACATGGACCACAATACACACAGGGGAACTGCCGCTGGATCATTGCGATCATAGTTGCTAGTGCACAGACCATTGTCCTGAATAAAGAAATAAGCTTCCTTGGTTGATGCGGGTGTAATTACTTGGCCATTTTCATACTGGGCGCCTATTTTATCTGAATCTTCAATTGTTGGAGCGATCACTTCCCGGGTTCCTTTTAAGGCGTTATCCAAAATGAAGTCAATGTCGTCTACTGAATAACCATCCTTAAATCTTTCCGTGTTCAATACTACCTCGAGATCCAGCCACTCCTTCAAAATGAATTTATGATCTCGACTGTAGTGCATAAAGTTCGATGCCATATCACTATTCCCACCTTTTTAAAAATACTTACGCGAATTCATTTTACGTTTCCTTATTATACAATATCTTAATAAAACCGCGGCTGCAAGTTATGGGCATATCCAACAGTTGCGGTGATATGCGGATGTATCGCTAGAGAAAGGAAACGCGCAAGTTTGGGACGTCAGAGACTACCGAAAAAGTTCTGCATTGTCTGCCTGTGCCCTATGGGTATGACCCAAAGGGGTGTCATCCCGAGGGAGGAGCGCCTGAAGGATTTCTCCCTCTGCCCGTAAAGATTCTTCGGCGAGCCTCAGAATGACATGATACTCTTTCAGTAGTCTCGGACGTACTTAAACTTGCGCATTATTCACGATGTTATTAGTGCTTTTTAATATAAGGTAGCAATGATGTCTGCAAAGTGCTCCATGACCACCTTGGTTCTAATCTTGGTAGAAGGCGTAACTTCACCGGCCGCTTCAGATAGTCTCCGATTCAATATCCTATACTTCTTAATGGTTTCAAAATCATCCAGCTTTTGATTGATTTTATCGATCTCATTCTGAATTTGGGCCACTACTTGAGGATTATTAATAATATCATCCCCGACTTTAACGCAGATACGCAAACCATTTACTTCGTCGTACTCCAGCTGGCTCTCGTCAAACGGCAACGCTTGACTGCGTAACACATGCAAAATCACTTCGTAATTGGGGACAATCAAGGCACTTATATACTTCTGATCCTGCCCCAAAACCACCACTTGATCCAGTAAGGGGCTTAGGCTGCACAGGCCTTCGATACGGGCTTGAGCTACGTTTTTACCAGTATCCAAAACAATGATAGATTTCTTGCGGTCAACGATCCTGATATAACCCCGTTTATCCATTTCGGCTATATCCCCGGTTCTGAACCAGCCATCTTCAGTAAAAGACTCTTTAGTGGCCTGCTCATCTTTGTAGTATTCAGTTATGATACCGTTGCCTCTGATTAATAGTTCCCCATCATCTTCCAGCTTAAATTCCACACCCGGATTAGGAGGCGATATCCAGCCAATCTTATAAGCACTGGGGGCCGATTCAGCTATACCCGCGGCCGTCTCGGTCAAACCATAGCCATAACCGATATAGACTCCCATCCCTATTAACTTGCGGTGGAGTTCAGGATCGAGAAAAGCTCCGCCAATATTTAAGTCAACCATTCTTCCACCCAGAGCGTGGTGCATGCGCCAGTATATTGAGTTATAGGCCGCTTTCCACTGTTCGCGCAGTTCACCTTCCAACTGCTCTTCGTACGGTATGGTAGTGTTTATGTAACCATCCTCATCTTCCAAAGCATATGTCACCTTGACCGCTACATCAATTGCCCAGTCCCACAGCTTTTTACCCGGCTCAGAAGCGCAAAAAGCCCCTTCCATAGTAGAGTACATACGCGCAGCCAGTCGCGGGACCCAGGTTATCCAGGTCGGGCGAATAATGCTGAGATCAGCCATAAATGTCGCCGTTGATTGGGCAAAGCCCACCATCCCACCAATAGCAAGTGATCCATAATAACCATTGACCTTCTCCATGATATGGGAAAGGGGTAGAGTTACCATGCTGACGGAATTAAAGTTTTCCAGGCGATCATAGGTAGCCAAATGAGTATAACCGCGTATACACGCATATAAAATACTGCGATGAGAATGCATAGCTCCCTTCAAATTGCCGGTGGTTCCAGAGGTATACACCATAGCTGCCGGGCTGTCACCGTCAATAGAAGCCTGTCGTTCCTTCAAGGCAGGTAGCTGAGTTTTTCTTTCTTCAGCACCAATGCCGATCAATTCGCCCAAGCCAAAAGTCTTTTTTCCATCCCCGCGAAACCCCTTTTCCAGGCAAACCACATACTCCACGGTAGGCATTTCATTTAGATAGCCCATTACCTCATCAAACCTCTGTTTGGTATCCACATACAGTAAGCGGAACTCGCTGTGTTTGGCAATAGCTATAGTCTCTTCCCGTGAAAGAGTTGGATAGACAGACACCGTGGCACCACCAGCAAACATGTTGCCCAAATCTGCCCAGGTCCAGCGTGCACTGCTAGTACCTTTTATGGCCAACAAGTCATGCCGATCAATGCCCAGTTTCATCAAGGCCATAGCAATGTTTTCACAACCAGCTACCAGATCACTGTAACTAATAATCCTCCATTTGCCGTTGTCATTGAACATTTGGGCCGGCCTTCCTCCGAAGGCCATTTGATTGTTGTAGAGAGCCTGAGGGATCGTGAACACCTGCTCCTCAAATATTCGCCACATCGCCATCGCTTCGTCAATCATTGAGACAACCTCCTCTATCAATAATGCCGAACTATTTTATTCCTATAATAAATATCTCACTTCCGAAATATGTATGTCAACATGTAATGTTTCTTAAGCGGAACTGTAATATGGCGGTATTAGTAGCATTGTTGATGGGTTTTTCGTAGGGCCAACACTACCGTCTAATTATCGCTGTGTCCCTCGAATCTATATCAGCACCCACATAAGCAGATAATGACAGACACTGCCGGCCAACACAAAGATATGAAATACTTCATGAAAGCCGAATCCGGGGAGATCAATCAAGGAACGTTTTCGTCCGTATATGATACCTCCGATGGTATAGAAGACACCCCCTGCCAATAGCCAAGCAAAACCTGCCGTCGGCAGGACGCGATACAGAGGTACAATTGCCACGATAGCCAGCCATCCCATGAGAAGGTAAGTCCCAGTGGTCAGCCATCGAGGGGCATTAAAATAAAAAACAGTCATTAAAATGCCTGCCACAGCCAGACCCCAGATGGCAATCAGCATGCCCATGCCCCAAGGGCCCTTCAATGCGAGCACACATAGAGGAGTATAGGTTCCGGCAATAAGGATGTAGATCATGGCGTGATCCAGTTTACGCAGAACGAGAATCCCCCGCTCCGATAGATTAAACCAGTGATAGTTGGCACTGGCTAAGTATAATAGAATCATGCTTAAGCCATAGACCGCGAATGCCGCCGCATATTGAATGCCGCCGAATTTATTTCCTTGAATGACTAGAAGGACAGTTCCAATAATGGCTAGAATGCAGCCAAGTAAGTGGCTAATAGCAGATGCGGGATCACGTGGTACCCACAGCGAAGTTAATTTTAATACTTTCATTCCATAACCTTCTATCTTGCTAACATATTTTGTGACGAACCCCATTCAAACAATTGGTCGCGCTCATGCTCGCTTCAAACATAACCCGACTTATCAAGGATGTCAAAGTGTAACAAGCCCCCTTATGGCCGACAAAGTATGCATTCTTTATGCAAGGGATTCAAAGTAGGGAGATAGGGTAGGGATCGCTCCCATATCGGCAAGAGTCACCGAGGAGGCGGGTGGACGCCCCTGGGCGATCGGATACCAAATTGACGGCGGCTATGCCGATAAACTATTGGTTCCAGGATTCGGCCAAACAACTGCCGATGCGCTGGAAGCAGTGACCAAATTCGGTAAGGTGGTAGTTGTAGGCATGGGTAAATTGGAAACTACCATCAACACCCGTTCTTTGATTCTTAAGCAAGCCCAAGTGCTGGGCAGCAATGGAGGCACTGCCCAGGATATTGGTGATGTATATAAATACTTCGCTACCGGTAAACTCAAACCGCAGCTACACTCGATAACTTTTGATGAAATTCCAGAAGGTCTGGAAAGACTGCACCGCGGAGAAGTCAGAGGACGACTGGTAGCTGTTCGTTAAATAGCGTATAAGAGAACCGCCATAAACTATGGCAAAACTAAGGGACGGTCACTTTGCTCACCAAATCGGGGAAGAGGAAGCTAAGAGGCCGTCCCATATTTATTTATCTGGGTTTTAGGCGTTCTGTTTCAGCAGATCTCTAATTTCCGTTAACAAAATCTCTGTGTTAGTGGGAATCGGTTCCTCCTCGGGTTCTTCCACGGGCTTTTTCGCCTTATTAATAACCTTAACAAAAAGGAATATGGCCAGGGCAATTAAGAAAAAGTCTACTATATTCTGAATAAACAAACCATACAGAATTTGCGCATTACCTACCTGAACCTGCAACTCAGCAAAATTCAGTCCGCCCAGAAGCAAACCAACTAAAGGCATGACTATTTCAGACACCAAGGAAGAAACGATTTTCCCAAAGGCACCACCTATTATCACCGCAATAGCCAAGTCTAATACATTGCCCTTCATGGCGAACTCCTTAAATTCTTGCCACATAATTGAATCACTCCTTTTACCAAATCCTTGCTATTAGTTTGCTATTCAAAACAATGAAATGCAAATAAAAAGATTTTCTAGGCATCAGAAGTCCCCG
>CAZTZX010000048.1:0-12940 GCA_964618175.1 uncultured Syntrophomonas sp.
CAGGGACACTTTGATCTGCAAAGAGCGGGGAAAGCCGGACTGGTACTGCAGTTTTTTTCATTATTTCTTCACCCCAATGAGCAGGGCTTAGCTTTAAAGGGTATACTTCAACAAATAGATCGCTTTTATGATGAAATTGAACAGCAGGCTGAATTAGCCTACCCCCTTCTATATATAAAGGACTACCAGCCCGATGAACACCGCTTAGCATCTCTATTGCATTTGGAAGGGGCCGAGTGTTTAGGCACGGAGATAGAATATCTCCGCATAATGTACCGATTAGGTCTAAGAAGTGTAGGATTAACCTGGAATAATCGCAACCTTTTAGCCGATGGGGTCAAAGAAGCTCCCCATGATGGAGGTTTGAGCCAGGCTGGATGTAGGATGGTGCGGGAAATGAGGAAAATGGGTATATTGTTTGATCTTTCCCATATTTCCCCCCACGGGTTTTATCAGGCTATTGATGAATACGAGGGGCCGGTAATGGTCACTCATGCCAATGCTCGCAGTTTATGTGATCATCCTCGTAATCTGGATGACAACCAATTGAAGAAGATGGCAGAAAGCGGAGGAGTAATAGGTCTAAATCAGGTAAGTGGTTTTGTAAGTACTGACAAAAACCCCGTTCTGGAGGACTTTGTAAATCATGTAGTCTATGTTACCGATTTGATTGGTGTTGAACATGTAGCTTTAGGTTCGGATTTCGACGGAGCTGATCAAGTGGTGCTCCCCGGAGTTGATGCCTATCTACAGTTGGAAAACATTCTTAGACAAAGAGGATTTGATCGTCACGAAATGGAAATGATCTTTCATAATAATGCAGAAAGAGTGATTCGGCAAATACTAAAATAACTGGAGAATAATTGATGTACGACTTACATGTTCATTCAACTGCATCTGATGGTCTTCTAACCTCGGAAGAACTATTGTTAAGGGCTGAAGAAATTGGCCTTGACGGGTTAGCCATCAGTGACCATGATACCGTAAAAGGAATTGAAGAAGCCTACACATTTATAGCCGCTCATCCACTCCCGCTTCAGTTTATTCCCGGAATTGAAATGAACACCGAAGTGGAAGAAAATGAGATTCATATCCTGGGATATTTCATTGATTACCATAATTCCCGTTTATTGCATAGACTAGAAGAGATAAAGGAAGCACGATGGGAAAGGGCCCGTAAGATGGTATACCGCTTGAAGAGCATGGGTTTAGCCATTTCTTTTGAGCAGGTAGAAAAACTAGCCCAGGGAGATCTGATAGGACGTCCTCATGTAGCGCGGGCTTTGACGGAAAAAGGCTATGTCTTTTCAGTCAAAGAGGCATTTGATAAATATATAGGCAAAGGCCGACCTGCTTATGTACCACGTTATAAGTTCATGCCCAGGGAAGCCATTGAACTTATCAAGGGTGCGGGTGGTGTTCCCATACTGGCTCATCCCGGGTTGTTGCGCAATAAGGAACTCATCCATGAAGTTATTGACCTGGGAATAGCCGGCCTGGAAGTATATTATCCCGAACACACATCCCAACAGGTAGATGGATTTCTGCAATTATGCCAGCAATTTAACCTGCTGGTTACAGGTGGTTCTGATTTTCATGGAACTGGTCGGCATGAGAGTCGAAGTCGCCTTGGTTGTAGCGGAATTGATGTTAACAGATTTAAGCTATTATATGAATATCATCATGGGAAACAAATAACAATAGAGTAGAATCTTTTCTTTCTGAGCAGGACATTATGCTACCTTTGTAGAATATTTTTCCGCAGTGTGGATAGACGAAAGGTAGGTAGTATATGAAGATTATTGCCAGAAGTTTTATATTGAGTTGCTTATTTGTGTTCATTTTCGTCTGCACTGTAGCCGCTAGCCCTGAGACCTACACGGTTCAGGAAAGCGATACCCTATGGATGATATCTCACCATAACGGTGTCACTGTAGAGTGTTTAATGGCAATTAATGGTCTTACTTCGAATTCACTCCATGTAGGACAGGTTATTGTATTAGAAGAGGGACAGGATGATACATCTGAGCTGACCTCAGCTGACAATACTGACACTTCCTCTGTTAATCCTGATATTGTCTATGTAGTACAAGCGGGGGATAGTCTCTTGAGTATTGCTAGGCAGCATGGCATAACTATTGAGGAAATCATGCGAGTTAATCAACTGAACACCGAGGTTGTCAATCCTGGTGTGGAATTACTTATTCGTAACCAGGTGACTTCATCACGTTCTGGTAGCACTGCTGAGGCTGCCCGATTACTGGAACTGGCTGCTAAGCATCTGGGTACCCCCTATAGTTATGGTGGTCAGAACCCAGGGGGATTCGATTGTTCAGGGTTTGCCAAATACAACTTTAGCCAGGTGGGCATCAGTTTACCTCGCACGGCCGCTGACCAAGCTGCCATGGGTATAGCGGTAACTCGGGAGGAGCTTCTGCCTGGTGACTTAGTTTACTTCCGCTGTGGAGGCGGAGGCATTGATCATGTAGGCATTTATTCTGGTAATAATCAATTCATCCATTCCAGCTCTCCTCGAAGTGGCGGAGTAATTTATTCATCATTAGCCGAGGGATATTACGCTCGTTCGTATGCAGGCGCTCGGCGTATATTACGCTAGGAGGATGGAATGGAAGAAAGTGATCTGAACAAAATTCATGAGTATTTTGGCATTGACAAATCTATCTTTACCAGCCCCGCCTGGAGTGAGTTACAGAAGACTGAAAACGAGATAGGCCCCGATGCGTTACTCTCTATTATTATTGATAAACGTCTCTGGACTAATGCGGAAATTGCCTGGGTCTTACGCAGACTAATCTATTTTTATGGGAAAAAGGATACCTACCTAAAGGACGCTCCCGTCGACCGATTATTCACCAGTATGGTAGATGTTCTAAGGGCATTTTTCCTGTTGTTTGATCATTTTGATCCAGATATTGATGTTAATATGAGAACTTACATCTGTAGCAAGCTAGGTGATGCTACCTGGGGAGTAAACACTCGCACCCGGGAGTATTTGTACAAAATGAAGAAATAGCAAGACCGTCGCCAGACGGTTTTGTTTTTGCAGGAATTAGTGGATTTACTGTCGAACAATATGGTAATTACAGTAAATAATGTTTTATAGTGTGGGGCGGGGGAAGATAAATGTCAAATGGAAACCGTGAACAAGTGATACGGCGGATTATTAACATGGAAGATCGTATCTCTAACTGCCAGCGTTGTGGTGCAGAGACTCGTTGTGTTCGCAAGCCTTCCTTGGGCAAGGGAGATTTGGAACCAGAATTACTAATGGTATTGGAATCGGATAATCAATATAGCCGGGACATCAATCGCATGCTTGAACTACGTGATCTAATTAAGACCAGTTTGGGATTTGAGAAAATCTATCATACTTATCTGGTTCGCTGCCAACCTAAAGCATGTCCGTTGTATAGCAACTTAAACTGCCAAAGTAACCGAAAATTACTAGACAAGGATTACCACTGTCTTTTAACTGGAACAGCCTGTGAAGGTACCAATATTCATCCCGGTTATGATAGCATAATCGCTTGTCTGCCATTTCTCCTAGAGGAGATTTCTATTTTGAAGCCTACTCACATAGTGCTGTTTGGTAAACGTATTTCCGAGTATGTATTAAGAGCTTATGGATTTTTCGAGGAACCGGTAGTGAATACAAGTTATCGTTATGAAGAACACTCCATTATTCCCACAGTGGATGAAGCCCATTTTACTTCGGTGGAGTGTCAGCAGATCAAAAGGTGCCTATAATCCTATTTTTTAATAGACCTCATCAGGGGAAGTTTCAGAGCGTCAAAAAAAGGCTAATAGCATCCTTAATAGTATAGCTTGCTATACATCAGTGGTACCGCGTGCCCAGCCAAGCACGCACTATCTAGCCGGTGAAAGTCCGGTCGGGGTAGGCGCCAAGGCGCCCCGTAGCCAGGATACCTGCGTACGGAGAGATCTGTGCGTAGATGCGTATCGACAAAGTACCTCCTAGGAGGAGGGCGAGCAAGTTACCAGGCCGTAACATAAAGTGAATCCTGCCGCGCCGTAATGATGGCCCTAATTAGGGGAAAAGAAGGAGCCGAGTCTCGGGTACTTAGGCTAAGGCCACGGAAGCTGTGAAGAAATTGGAAAGCAGCAGCGAAGAACCTCCCGGCGTAGAGGGAGCGGCATGGTAACAAAGATAGTGCAGTGAACTGGGGAGCCCCTCCCCTGCACAGGGAAACTTGTAAAGAGGATACCTATAAGCCCGACCGGTGAAGTGGTAATCCTGCAGGAAGGGAGTCGGAGGGGGCCATAATACTAAGGAACAGCAGGACAACATAACCTGCTGGAGGGAAGGGCCTCTACTTTGTTCAAGCGGATCAAGGAGGTAAGAGCGAGTGAATGCCACTAGGCTAACAACACCACAAGAAAAAGCTCGAGAACTCCAAGAGAAGCTAGGTCATGCAGACAAGACAAACCGGAGACGCAGATTCCATGCCTTGTACGACAAAGTGTACCGGATGGATGTACTGCAGGAAGCATGGAGAAGGGTTCGTAGAAACAACGGAGCAGCAGGCATAGATAAGCAAACCCTGCAGGACATAGAGACAATGGGAATGCAGGAGTTTCTGCTAACATGCCAGGAAGCGCTTAAAGAAGGGAACTATCATCCCCAACCAGTGCGCCGGAAGTACATCCCCAAGAAAGACGGGCAAATGCGCCCCCTGGGAATACCAACAGTCAGAGACCGATTAATTCAGATGGCAACCAAGATAGTAATAGAGCCCATTTTTGAGGCAAACTTCAAGGATTGCTCATATGGATTTCGTCCCCAACGCAGTGCCAAACAAGCCCTGGAGAGAGTACGCAAAGCCTGCAATCGCAAAGGCAACTGGGTGGTTGATGTTGACATCCAAGGATATTTTGACAACATAAACCAAGAGAAGCTCATGAAACTAGTGGCCGTGAGAATAAGCGACAGGCAGATATTAAAACTCATACGCAAGTGGCTTGAAGCTGGCGTGATGGAGGAAGGCAATGTCCGACACACAGAACTAGGAACCCCACAAGGAGGAGTAATATCCCCATTACTGGCCAATATTTACTTAAATTACTTCGATACCTTGTGGCAGAAGAACGGAGCGAACCTAGGGTAACTCACCAGGTACGCAGACGATTTCGTAATAGTGTGCAAGACCAGGAAAAAAGCCGTGAGAGCAATAGGAGTAATTAAGGCCATCATGGCAAGACTGGAGCTGACATTACATCCAACCAAAAGCCGACTGGTAGGACTGTGGAATGGAGAGGAAGGCTTTGACTTCCTAGGGATGCATCACCGGAAAACCAGAGAAGAAACATCCACTGGCAAGGTATACTACAGCACCAAACAATGGTTGACCAAGAAAGCAGAGCGGCATATACGAGAAGTGGTAAAGGAAAGACTAGCCCCACCATCAGCGCGGGTACAATCGTTAGAAGCCCACATCGAATATCTTAACCCGAAGATAAGGGGATGGAGAAACTACTATGCCACTCCTCACAGTAAGCGCAAAATGGCAGAATTGGACTGGTTCATAATCCAGAGATTTACCCGATGGTATGCCAAGAAAACCAAGAAACGTCGCTCATTAAGTACTTGGCCTAAGGTGAAAGTAATGCTGTGCAAGCAGGGACAGCTAAAACTGGCTTAGTCGAATGCGCATGAATGACGAACATCGGAAGGCCGTATGAGGGAAAACCTCACGTACGGTTTGATGAGGAGGGGCTGGTAACCCAAGCCTTTCACTCTACCTTGGGTGCTGCGTTAACTTGGGAAACCCGTTCAATCGACGTATGTAATGGGGACATTCCTCTTGAGGGGGTGTGTCCTCTGACCTTTACACCCACTCAATCACGAGTTCCCCAGTTTCCTTGCTCTTATCTTTTTTGCCCGCTCTGACCGGGTGTCGACTTTTTAGATACCCTGAAACCTCCCCAGGGAGGTTTTTGTGTTTCACAGGAAATTCTTAACAAGCCTTACGGTGTTCGGTTAGGTCTTTTACCGATTTGCCTTGAATATGAATTTGTCAGAAAGGCAACCGTGGAGGCAGGAACAATGAATACAAAGCCCTGGTATCAACAGAACCAGTCGGAGATACTTGATGCACTGCATACTCAGCTTACCGGATTAAGTACTGCTCAGATAATAGAAAGGCAAAAAATCTATAATAATGTTCTGGATGCGGCTGAAAATAGCAAGCCCTGGTTAATTCTCTTACACCAGTTCACTGACACCATGGTCTTGGTTTTATTAGCTGCTACGGTTATATCGGGAGCCATAGGTGCTATGGCTGATGCTGTAACCATATTAGCTATTGTGATCATAAATGCCCTATTAGGTTTTATTCAGGAATACAGAGCCGAACGCAGTCTGGAGGCCATAAAGAAGATGGCCTCGCCCCATGCTTTGGTAGTGCGCGAAGGGCGAAAACAATCTATTGATGCCGCTCAGTTGGTGCCGGGTGACATTATTTGGGTTGAGTCCGGAGATAAAATACCCGCCGATATTCGGTTCCTAGAAACATATAGTTTGGAGATCGAAGAAGCGGCCTTAACTGGTGAATCCATCCCGGTGGAAAAGAACAGTCGATCCATCACTTCCGAAACCCCTTTGGCAGAGCGTTTTAACTTGGGATTTATGGGGACGTCAGTTACCCGGGGACGTGGCTTAGCAGTGGTAGTTGAAACCGGGATGAACACGGAAATGGGTCGAATAGCTGCATTAATAGAAGAAGCTGAACAAGTTATGACCCCACTGCAACGAAAACTGGATCAACTGGGTAAAATCCTAATTGTTATATGTTTAGCAGTATGTGGCTTAGTAACGGCTCTGGGGATTTTGCGCGGTGAACCGATCATGACCATGTTTATGGCCGGAATCAGTCTGGCTGTAGCGGCTATCCCAGAAGGACTTCCGGCTATCGTGACCGTAGTGTTAGCTCTGGGTGTGCAGCGTATGGCTGCTCGTAACGCCATAGTTCGCAAATTACCGGCAGTAGAAACCCTGGGCTGCACTACGGTTATTTGTTCAGACAAGACAGGTACACTGACCCAAAACAAAATGACGGTAGTAAGAGCGGCCACACTTCATCACGACATAACTATCAGCGGAGAGGGCTATAGGCCAAAGGGAAAATTTCTATTATTAAACAATAAACCCCTCAACCCCCTGGGTGATCCAGTAGTCCAGCGCTTGCTGGAAGTAGCACTTAATTGCAATAACGCTCAATTAACTGAGCATAAAAACGAGGCATCCGGGGACGGGGATCCTACCGAAATTGCCCTGTTGGTTATGGCATACAAAGCGGGCCTACGCATTCCTTTTGAACGTATCCGTGAAATTCCTTTTGATTCTGAAAGAAAAAGAATGAGTGTGATCGTCTATAACCAGGGAAAATATGTGGTTTATACTAAAGGGGCCCTGGACCAAATCGTCCCGCTGTGTAATAGGATTGCCGGTGGAAGAGTTTTCCGCCAGGATCTCGATAATCTGCTGTCACTCCAAGAACAATGGGCTGAACAGGCCTTGAGAGTTTTGGGCTTTGCCTATCGAGAAATCACTCCGGCAGATGCAGAACGGTTAAACGAGCACGAACTGGAAGATAATTTAACTCTGCTAGGTATATGTGGAATGATAGACCCTCCCCGTGAGGGTGTGACTGAATCAGTTAAACAATGCCTTCAAGCAGGCATAACACCCATCATGATCACCGGTGATCATCCTTTAACCGCTTGGGCGATCGGTCAGCAAATAGGTATAAGCGATCACGACCAGGTAGTAGTCGGCTCGCAAATAGATGCTTTGGATGACCGGGAACTCTTTCAGCGAACCATGCAGAGTCGTATTTTTGCGCGGGTCACACCCCAACATAAGAACCGTATTGTCAAGGTACTGCAGAAGCGTGGTCACGTTGTCGCTATGACTGGCGATGGTGTGAATGATGCTCCGGCTATTAAAGCAGCCGATATTGGTATTTCCATGGGTATTACCGGCACTGAGGTAACCAAAGAAGCCTCTTCCATGATATTGGCTGATGACGACTTTTCCACCATAGTCAATTCAGTTTATGAGGGAAGGGCTATCTACGATAACATACGCAAGTTTATCCGTTACTTGCTTGGCTGCAATATTGGTGAAGTATTGGTAATGTTTATGGCCTCACTTTTGGCTATGCCTCTGCCCATGCTGCCGATACAGATATTATGGGTCAATTTGGTTACCGACGGACTACCCGCCATGGCCCTAGGATTGGAGCCCCCCGAACCGGGAATCATGGATCGTAAACCCCGACCGATTAATGAAGGCGTTTTTTCTCAGGGGTTGGGATGGATCGTATTAAGTCGAGGCATATTTATCAGCATAACTACCTTAGTTAGTTTTAGTTTGGGCCTGGCGATATACAGGATGCAGGGAATGGACGAATTAAGCCTGGCGCGCACTATGGCATTGACCACCTTAGTAATTGCCCAGCTTTTTTACGTTTTTGAATGTCGTTCCGAGCGTTTATCACCGTTTGAACTGGGCTTTTTTAAGAACCGGTTCTTAATTGGAGCGGTACTATGTTCCCTCACTATGCATTTAGCAGTATTGTATATGCCTTTCTTACAGAGTGTTTTCCAGACAGTTGCATTAAACTGGTGGCAATGGCTGCTGATTATCATCATGGCAGGAGCCAGATTTATTTGGAAATATCTCCTTTTTATCGGTAAAGTTTTTGTTTCTAAAAATTAGTATGTTAAAATTGGCTAAGCAAGAAGATTGTAGACTTCTTATTCCGTGTAGAATATAAAAACCAACTTCTGGCAGAAAGGTCGGATTATTGTGGCTAACAGCATGACCGGTTATGGACAAGCTCAGGTTAGCGAATCAGGTTATCAAATCTCATGTGAGGTGCGTAGTGTAAATCATCGCTATCTTGATACTAATGTCAGGATTCCTAGAAGATATGCTCTTCTAGAGGATTATATCAAGGAAGAAATTAAGAAATATGTTAGTCGAGGACGATTGGAAATCACTATTAGCATTGAGAAAACAGAAGCAAAAGCTAGAAATCTCAAGGTTGACAAAGAATTAGCCATCACGTATCATAAATATTTGAAAGAAATAGCAGATGATGCCAATATTGCGGCCCAAATCAAAGTTATAGATCTGTTTAGACTACCAGAAGTGTTTAGCTTAGAAGAAGATGCTGAAAACCTCGATGAGATATGGCCGATTCTACAATCTGCCTTGATTGAAGCGATGCAAACCTTAGTGGGTATGAGGAGCCGGGAGGGTGGATTTTTAGTAAAAGATATCCTCCAGCGCACCAGCTTAATCGCCGATATGGTCAAGCACTTGGAACAGAGATCACCCCAGGTAGTTAAAGAGCATACCGAAAAACTCCGTCAGCGTATAAGTGAATTAATGGAGCATGAACTACCTGACGAAGCTCGCATTTACCAAGAAGCTGCTTTGTTTGCGGATCGAATTAACGTTACTGAAGAAATCGTTCGTCTGCAGAGTCATATCCAGCACCTCAGTGAACTGATGCAAGAGCAGGATTCAGTTGGACGCAAGTGCGATTTCTTGGTTCAGGAAATGTTCCGTGAAACCAACACTATAGCTTCTAAAGCCAATGATTATGAAATGAGTCGCATTGTGGTGGATGCTAAAGCGGAATTGGAAAAAATAAGAGAACAGCTTCAAAATTTAGAATAATGGGAGGATAGGTAAACATGGATATTAAGTTAGTAAATATTGGCTTTGGAAACATTGTCGCTGCTAACCGAATTGTAGCCATTGTCAGCCCGGAATCTGCACCAATTAAGAGGATCATTCAAGAGGCGCGGGAGAAAGGGATACTGATTGATGCCACCTATGGCCGTAGAACCCGAGCAGTTATTATTGCAGATAGTTCTCATGTTATTTTATCTGCAGTACAACCAGAAACAGTTGCCAATCGACTGACGTCCAAAGACAGCGAAGAAGTATAATTATAGGAAGGGTTTTAATATGACCAGGAAGGGCATATTGTTTGTTATTTCTGGTCCCTCAGGAGTTGGCAAGGGGACGATTCGTGAGGCTCTGTTAGAAGGTAGGGATGATATACAAGTATCGATATCCGCATCTACTCGTCCTCCCCGACCTGGTGAAATAGATGGCGTAGACTATTTTTTTATCGATCGGGATACTTTCTTAAAACAAGTAGAAGATGACCAGCTTCTTGAGTGGGCTTCGGTGTATTCGAATCTTTACGGTACGCCACGCGATTTTGTCGTAAATAACCTGTGCAATGGCCGCGATGTCTTATTAGAAATCGATATTCAAGGTGCATTGCAAGTTAAGCGTAAAATGCCCGAAGGTGTTTTTATTTTTATATCCCCGCCGTCTATTGAGGCTCTCGCCCAACGCTTATGTGGGCGGGGCAAAGATAGTAAGCAAAGCATCGAAGAAAGATTGGCCGCCTGCGAGCAGGAGATGCAGCAGATGGGTCAATATGATTACGTGGTTGTCAATGACCAGGTTGAAAAAGCGCTCAAAAAAGTTGAAGCCATTATTGTAGCCGAGCGCTGCCGAATACATAACTTAGAATTGGGGTGATAACGTGATTCCTCCATCTACCAAGGAGATTATTGATATCGGAAATAGTAAATATGCGGTAATTGTGGCGGTAGCGCGTCGCGCCAGAGCCCTTTCCGAGGACAGAAAAAATGATGAGGATTATCGACTTTCTTCTATGGTCACCGAGGCATTAGGTGAAGTAATATCTGGAACTATCAAGATCAATTCCTAAGGGACGAGGCGAACTGACCATGACTAAAACGATTGGTATTGGAGTAACTGGAGGCATTGCTGCCTACAAGATAGTAGACTTGGTTAGCCGTCTTAAAAAAGACGATTTGGAAGTTGTAGTTATGATGACCGAAGGTGCCACGAAATTTGTGACCCCTTTGACTTTCAAAACCATGAGCGGACGCGAAGTTTTAACCGATTTATGGCAAGAATCAGAGCATTATAAAGTTCAACATATCGGCGTAGCTGAGGAAGTCGACCTCCTGGTGATCGCTCCGGCTACGGCTAATATTATTGCTAAAATGGCTCATGGAATTGCTGACGATTTACTATCCACAACTGTGCTGGCAGTTACCTCTCCTGTTCTAGTAGTCCCGGCCATGAATTCCAATATGTATCTAAACCCTATTGTACAGAGCAATATTAATAAGCTGAGTTCGGTAGGCTATCATGTTATGGCTCCTGCCCAGGGAGAGCTGGCTTGTGGCGTTTCTGGACCGGGAAGACTTCCTGAAATTGAAGATATTTACCAGGAAGTCATGTCCTTGCTTGATCCACGCCAGGATCTAGCTGGGAGTAAGATCCTGATCAATGCTGGATCGACTTGTGAAGATATTGACCCAGTAAGGTTTATAACTAACCGGGGAACTGGGAAAATGGGCTTTTGCCTGGCTAGAGAAGCACAACAGCGGGGTGCCGAAGTCATTTTGGTGAGCGGGCATACCTATCTAAAACCTCCCTCTGGAGTTCACTTCGTTCCGGTATGGAGCGCTGAAGAAATGTACCAGCAAATGCTGCAGTTTTGTTCCGAATGTAACATTATCATAGGCACATCTGCAGTGGGAGACTTTAAGGTTGCTCAGGTATCTGATCATAAGCACAAGAAAGCTGATGACCGCTCGGAAAAGTGGATATTGGAATTGGTTGGTACTCCAGATATTCTTAAGGAGTTGGGTAAACAAAAGCAAAGAGATCAAATCCTGGTTGGGTTTGCAGCTGAAACAGAGAATGTATTGGAAAACGCTCGTAAGAAAATCGTAACTAAAAACTTGGATATGATAGTAGCTAATGATGTAACAGTTGATGGCGCGGGTTTTGCCAGCGATACTAATATAGTAACCATAATTAACCGCGATGGAAAAGCTCAAGCTTTTCCAAAAATGACAAAACAGGAAGTAGCGGCTATCATCCTCGATCAAGTCGCTAACCTGTTGGACAACTCAAAGGATGAGGAGTGAAGGAATTGACTAAGAACTTATTTACTTCTGAAGCAGTCACAGAAGGACATCCCGACAAAATCGCCGATCAGATCTCGGATGCTGTTCTGGATGCAATTATTGGCCAAGACCCTAACGCTCGGGTGGCCGCAGAAACTCTGGTTACGACCGGCATGGTACTGGTAGCTGGGGAGATTACCACCGATTGCTACGTTGATATACCACGACTGGTCAGGAGTACTATTGAAGAGATTGGTTATACCAGGGCTAAATATGGCTTTGATAGTGAGACCTGTGCAGTAATTACATCTTTAGATGAACAATCTCCTGACATTGCTATGGGAGTCAATGAAGCATTTGAGTCCAAAGCAGGTGGTACCGACGATCTCATCGAAATGACCGGAGCTGGTGACCAGGGGATGATGTTTGGTTATGCCAGTAACGAAACCGATGTGTACATGCCTCTGCCGGCCTTATTAGCTAATCGTATGGCCCAAAGATTGACCCAGGTTCGCAAAGAAGGCATCTTATCTTATTTGCGTCCAGATGGGAAAACCCAGGTGACGGTTGAATATCAGAATAATCAGCCGGTACGTGTGGATACCGTAGTTGTTTCAACACAGCATCATCCGAAAGTGGAGCCTGAAACGCTTTCCCAAGATATTATTGATAAGGTTATAAAACAAGTGATTCCGGCTAACATGCTGGATAGTGAAACCAGGTATTTTATTAATCCTACTGGACGATTTGTAATTGGCGGACCTCAGGGAGACTGTGGATTAACAGGAAGAAAGATTATTGTAGATACATACGGGGGAATGGCCCGTCACGGAGGAGGGGCTTTTTCAGGCAAGGATCCCACTAAGGTTGACCGTTCCGCTGCCTATGCGGCTCGTTATGTTGCCAAGAACTGTGTAGC
>CAZTZX010000048.1:13040-15145 GCA_964618175.1 uncultured Syntrophomonas sp.
TATAATAAGATTAAATGGTGGAGGCGGGTTTCCCGCCTCTATTGCTTTTAGGAAGTAGTTATTGGGGAGGAGCCATGCTTAGTGCTGAAGTCTTAATAAACCAAAAAACGCAGGTTTTCAATCAATCATTTACTTACCTGGTTCCTGACTCTTTAGTACCGGGTATGAAGTGTGGACTCAGGGTGCTGGTACCACTGGCAAATCGCCGGGTAGAAGGGTATGTGCGAGTACTTCGCGAGCTAAACAATGCCGGTGATCTAAAACCGATAATTGATATCCTGGACAAAGACCCAGTGGTTACTTCGCAGTTATTTGAACTGGCCGATTGGATGTCACAATACTATTTAGCTCCGATCAGTTCGGTATTATCATTGATGACGTCTCCGGCCAGAGCCAAAAGCCGATTTAATTGGATTATTGTTGATCCCTTGAGAGATGATCATTGTCTGGAAAATATTGATGACAAAACAGCTGATTATATTAACCAGATAGCCGCTCAGGGCGGTACTACACCAACCAAAGCTGTTCATATTTTAGGTCAGCAGGTTTTAGATAGACTCTGCCATGAGGGCATTATAATTCCTATAAACAGATATGGCAGTAAACGTCATCCTAAAGATGGATGGGTTTATCGCATCATAGATACCAGCATATTTGACCTAGATAAAATCCGTAAAAGAGCCCCTCGCCAGGCCCAGATCCTGGAGCAATTAGGGCAGGCAGGAGAGATGGACTGCCGAAAAATGGAGGAGAGCTTTGCTTTAAGCAGTATTAGATCATTGGAAAAGCAGGGCTTTATTGAGCGACATAAAAAGCAGCCTGAGTTGCGGACACCTTCCTATGCACTATCCTTTGACCAGGCGCAAGTAGTAAGCAATGTAAAAGCAGCCCTTACGACAGGGAAATTTAAGGAACTTCTTTTACACGGAGTAACTGGCAGTGGCAAAACCGAAGTATATATTAATTGTGTACTGGAGGCCATTGCCCAGGGGTTACAGACCATAGTACTGGTTCCTGAAATTGCTTTAACAGAACACCTCATTTTGCAGTTTGCCGCCAGAGTACCTGACACGGCCATATTGCATAGCGGTCTTTCCACCCTGGAACGCCATGAGGAATGGAAACGTATTGCGGACGGAAAAGTAAATGTAGTGCTGGGAACCCGCTCAGCGGTATTTGCTCCTTTTGAGAATTTAGGATTGATCATTATAGATGAAGAGCAGGAATCGACCTACAAACAGGAGGAGAGTCCCCGCTACCATGCCCGCGAAGCGGCACGATTCCGCTGTCAGCTTGGATCCTCAGTGCTTCTTATGGGGAGTGCTACGCCTTCTGTAGAAAGCTTCCACCGCACCATGAACGGGAAATCCCAACTGCTCTCTTTGCCGGAACGGGTAGAGGGGATACCTTTGCCGCAAATATCGGTTGAAGACATGAAGATGCATCTGCAGAGTGGTCATGATATGTCAATATCACCCCGGTTAGCGCAAGGTATCCAAGAGGCTCTGGATAATGATCAACAATGTATTCTTTTCCTTAACCGGCGGGGATACTCACCCATGACTATTTGCCGAGAGTGTGGTATTATAGCCACGTGTCCCCATTGCGCAGTGAGCCTTAATTATCACGAAGATGTCAAAAGTTATCTATGTCATTACTGTAATTACCAAGTTGAGGAAATCACAGTTTGTGCTAATTGTTCCAGCCATCGTATCGCCAGAGTTGGTCTGGGGACTCAGAAAGTAGAAGAAGATGTTCGCAGACTGTTTCCCCAAGCTTGCTTGGATAGACTGGATATGGACAGTACCCGGCGCAAGGGGCAGGTTCAAAAGGTACTGAGATCCATGCAAAACGGAAAAACTGATATACTGATAGGAACGCAAATGGTAGCTAAAGGATTGGATTTCCCACGCGTATCCTTGGTCGGTATAATTAATGCCGACGGAATGCTAAGCCTTCCTGATTACCGTGCTGGGGAACGTGCTTTTCAATTGCTGGTACAGGCAGCGGGGCGATCGGGAAGAAGTTCTATTCCCGGCCAAGTTATCATACAGACCTTTCAGCCTGATCATCCGGTAATTCGCAGGGCTGTACAGCAGGATTAT
>CAZTZX010000049.1:0-15131 GCA_964618175.1 uncultured Syntrophomonas sp.
GACCGAAGGATCTTGCCCTCTATTACCAGTAAGGATTCTTCGACTTCGTCTCAGATGACAAACAAGTCCCCCTCTTATATTAAGAGTATGGTAGGGAACGGCCTCTGTGCCATTCCGCCTTGCTTTACAGTACCCGAAGGGTGCAATGACAGCTCAGGCGAGTTTCATAGCAATGACAGAGGAGAAGGCCCCCAGAAATCACTTGTTATATCTAGCCATAAACTGCTGGAAAACATGGTTAAAGGAAGCAAAACCAAGGTCCGTGACTTGGCTGATCGGTACCAGGGCAGCGTCAGCAGCATCATCCCCTGCTACCGGATGGGCGGGAAAAAGTTGGACATAATAAACTAAACTTATTAGGTCGCCATAAAGGGCGGAATCAGCATGGTAGACTCCCAGAAGCTCCTGAATACTCCCGGTCATGCCACTTTCCTCCAGTAATTCGCGTAGGCAGGCATTCTCGGGACTTTCACCTTTTTCAATGAATCCTGAGGGCAGAGTCCACAATCCTTGGCGAGGTGGCATACCTCTTTTTATAAGCAGTAT
Organism: uncultured Syntrophomonas sp.; assembly: GCA_964618175.1. GTDB lineage: Bacteria > Bacillota > Syntrophomonadia > Syntrophomonadales > Syntrophomonadaceae > DTU018. The sequence continues at coordinate 547 of CAZTZX010000049.1, forward strand.
TTGCTCATCCAACAAACCGAGCGCTACCACAGTGGGCAGGGGATTTTCGTAATGAATAAACTGGCAGTGCGAACAAAAACTTCGATGGCGGGATTCTATCCAGCCGACCTCTAGGGGGTGACTGCAGAGTGGACAGAATTGGTATTTACTCATAATTGATCAAACCTTCCTGATGCGGCGTTAGATGATAGTTGTGGGCTGGTGTAATAATTATTTATCCCCTCATAGAGAAATTTAATACTCGCTACCATCCCAAATTCTAGTACAATAAGCTACAATTGAGCTTGTAATCACAATCACAAATACGAACATAGTTCAGACTTAGTAAGGGATATTTCAGCGATGGGAAAAGCCCGCCATTGTGCAAAGAATAACGATCAACTCAATTCCCATTTTCCCTATCATCTGTTATTATGGAAAAATGTTATCTACAAAAGACATATTATAGTAGCGAAATCTACATTGGTGCAATATATAGTTGCGCTTAAGGGAGGTCTGTTGAGATGCTATCACACTCCGCTACCATCGGTGTTTTCCTGCTCTTGACGGTTTGTTTCCCGGTGGGAGCGATGGTGGCAGCCTGGATGCTGCGAGCCAAACCCAAAGTAGACCCAGACGACAAAAAGCTGGTTCCTTATGAGTGTGGCGTTGATACCATCGGTCCAACCTGGATACGCTTCAAACCCAATTACTTTCTATATGCGCTGATATTTCTAGCCTTTGATATAGAAGTGGTGTTTTTATTGCCCTGGGCGGTAAAATTCCAGATGATGGGGCTATTTGCCTTTGTGGAAATGCTGATCTTTATTACCATACTGGTAATTGCATTATGGTATGCATGGAAGGAGGGGGCTTTGGAATGGCACTAGTACAGGACAATGCCATGGGCGATACCGAGGTCCTACAGAAAAACAGTATCTTGGTTACAACCCTGGATAAAGTCTGGGACTGGGGCAGATCCTGGTCCTTTTGGCCGCTTAACTACGGATGCAATTGCTGTCCTATGGAAATGCTGGCGGCCAGTGCAGCTCGTTTTGATATTGCTCGCTATGGCTATGAAGTTTTCCGGGCCTCTCCCCGCCAGGCTGATCTCATTATTGTAGCCGGACCGGTCACCCTAAAAATGAAACCTGTGCTGGAACGAGTGTGGGCACAGATGCCGGAACCCAAATGGGTTTTAGCTATGGGAAACTGTGCTACCAGTGGAGGACCATTTAAGGATGGGTATAGTATTCTTCCCGGTTGCGATACGGTGGTACCGGTAGATATATATGTTCCGGGCTGTCCGCCTCGACCGGAAGCGCTCTTTCATGGATTGTTAGAGTTGAAGAAAAAAGTTACTTCTGGCCAATACACCCACAGGAGATGAGTGGTATGAATAAAATGCAAACTGTTATGGAGGATATCAAGCAAACCTGGGGAGATCAGGTCGAGATACTGGAAGACAAGTATTTTGACATGATCAAAGTTCCCGTGGAAATCCTGCCGGAACTATTTCAAAAGCTGAATCAGGTACATGGCTTCAATTATTTAGCCAATCTGACCGCTGTGGATTATCAAGATCGATTTGAATTGGTTTATCATATCTATTCCATGCCTGATAATCGCAAACTGGCGGTTAAGGCTGATCTTGATCATGACCATCCGGCAGCACCCTCAGCTATTACTATCTGGCCTACGGCTGATTGGCAGGAACGAGAGCTGTTCGACTTAATGGGAATACGTTTTGATGGACATTCTAACCTGAGAAGGATTTTGCTTCCTGATGAATTCGAAGGGCATCCCCTTCGCAAAGACTTTCAAATGAAGGGGTGAAAGAATGCTACAAACTGAACAATTAACTATCAATATAGGTCCTCAGCATCCCAGTGCTCATGGTGGACTTCATGTTGAGGCGGTATTAGATGGCGAAGTCGTGACCGATGCTATTGTACATTTAGGTTATGTGCACCGCTCGGTGGAAAAGATAGCCGAAAACAGGACCTACGCTCAGTATGTGCCCTATACTGCCAGGTTGGACTATCTGGCTACTCATCTTTCTGTAATGGGATATGTACAGGCAGTTGAGAAACTGGCTGATATCGAAGTTCCTGAGCGGGCAGAATATATCCGGGTGATCATGGGCGAACTGTCGCGCATTGCTTCGCACCAGCTATGTATCGGTAGTCTGGCCATAGACATGGGTGCCACTACCGGGTTACTTTACTGCCTGAGGGATCGTGAAAGAATCATGGACATGTTTGAAATGACCAGCGGTCAGCGTCTCTTGGCTTCCTATATGTGCCTCGGTGGTATTGCCGAAGATTTGCCAGAGGAGTTTTTCCCAGCGGTACATAGTTTTCTCAAGGATCTACCATCCATGATCAAAGAGTACCAGGGTCTTTTGTATGGCAATGAGATCTTCCAAGCCCGTCTCAAGGGCATTGGTAAACTATCAGCCCAAGATGCTTTAGCCTATGGTGTGACTGGCCCCAATCTGAGAGCCTGCGGGGTCAACTACGATATTCGCAAGATTGAACCCTATAGTATTTACGACCGTTTTGATTTTGAGGTGCCGGTGGGTAGCAATGGGGATGCCTGGGATCGCCTGATGGTACGAAACGAGGAGATCATCCAGAGCGGGCGCATCATACAACAGGCTCTGGAGCAAATGCCGGAAGGCACAGTGCGCACTAAAGTGCCCCGGGTACTCAAACCCGAAAAGGGCCGCGAGGTTTACCATCGCATCGAAGGTGCTAAAGGAGACCTGGGCTATTACATTGTCAGTGATGGTGGGGAAAAACCCTATCGTCTGCATGTACGGGCTCCTTCTTTTGTAAATCTTATGGTTTTGCCCCTGATTTCCAGAGGGGGTTTACTGCAGGATATTATTGTTAACATCGCCACCTTAGACCCGGTTTTGGGCGAAGCAGACCGCTAGGCCGGGCTTAAGGGAGTAGGAGAGTTATGATGCAAAAGATTGAAACAATATTTGTGGATCTAGCTGATTGGTTGATCGCTTTACTGCAAGGCTGGGGAATACCGTTATCCTGGGCTGACGCCATTCTATTGCTGGTTCAGTTTCTGTGTGTAGTGACCATTGTTCTTTTAAATATCACTATACTGGTTTGGCTGGAGAGAAAAGTATCCGGTTTTATCCAGGAAAGACCCGGCCCGAACCGTCTGGGACCTTTTGGAATTTTCCAAACCATAGCTGATGCCCTCAAATTGTTGACCAAAGAAGATATTATTCCCAACAAAACTGACCGCTGGATTTTCCTTACCGCGCCGATATTGTTTATGACCGTATCGGTATTGCTGTACATTGTACTCCCCTTTGGTAAGGGTATGCAGGTGGTGGACCTGAATGCGGGATTATTCTTCTTCATATCGGTGGGGTCATTGACTACCATTGCCCTGCTGATGGGGGGATGGAGTTCCAATAACAAGTGGTCATTGCTAGGAGCCATGCGTTCAGTAGCTCAGATGATAAGCTATGAGATCCCGTTAGCCCTATCTTTGATAGGCGTAGTTATGATCGCCGGGTCACTGAGGCTGTCTGATATTGTGGCTGCTCAGGGCAATGTCTGGTTTATCATTCTGCAACCTATTGCTTTCTTGACCTATTTCATTTCGGCCACCGCCGAATTGAACCGGGGACCTTTTGATATGCCTGAGGCCGAACAGGAATTGACCGCCGGTGCTTATACAGAGTACTCCGGCATGCGCTATGCTTTGTTCTTCCTGGCTGAATATACTAACCTGGTAGCGGTTTCCGCCTTAGCGGCGACCGTATTTTTGGGTGGCTGGCAGGGGCCGGGACTGCCTTCCTGGCTGTGGATAGTCATTAAAACTTGGCTGATCATGTTTGTATTCATGTGGATCAAATGGACTTTTCCGCGCATCAGGATGGATCATCTGATGGCTTTTAGCTGGAAGATCTTGATCCCGGTTGCTTTATTTAATATAGTTGCCACCGGTTTTGGTCTGTACATTTTCAAAGGAATAGGAGGGTGATAAGGCATGTACGGAACTGGTTTATTAAAAGGAATGGCCATTACCCTCAAACATCTTTTTTCCCGAAAACTGACGATTCAATATCCGGAACAGATGCCGGAGCTGCACGAACGCTATCGGGGCCATTTGTATCTGGAGTTTGAGAAGTGTATTGTCTGTGGAATATGCACCAAAACCTGCCCTAATGGGGTTTTGAGCCTGGAAGATGCCCGAGACGAGAACACCAAGAAGAAGAAACTGCTTTCTTATACTATCGATCATCAGTATTGTATGTTCTGTAACCTATGCGTAGAGGGCTGCCCTGGCCATTGTCTGCATTTTGACCATGATTTTGAACGGGCCCAGTATAATCGAGCTGATATTAAAGAAGTATACCACCGCCCGCCGGGACTGGACCAGGTAGCCCCATTAACCAGTACTCCCGGTACAGGGGATGCCAATGAACCGGATCCGGGTCTGACTGAAGAGGCTCTGAAAAAGCAGAAGAAGATAAATGCTTTCATGACGGCTCTGGATAAAAATCCGGTCAAACTGCTGAGTCGCTATGTAGAAGGGGAAGAAGATGCCCAGATACTGGTGGACCTTATTCAAGCTGATCGCAATAAGGCCGAGAAACTGGTGGAATTAATGGCTGATGATCAGGACAAGGCCCGCAAAGTAGCGGTAGCCTTTGTGAATAAAGCCAAGAAACAGCGGCAGAGTCAAACGGAAGGAGGCGAAAAGCATGAACATGAATGATCTTGTGTTTATAATTCTGGGGCTGCTAACCTTACTAGGGGCACTGGGAGTAGTCGTTTTTAAGAATATCGTTCATGCTGCCCTGGCGTTGATCGTGTCCTTTCTGGGCGTGGCCGGCCTGTATTTTCAACTGAACGCCGAGTTTTTAGGGTTGGTACAGGTAATGGTCTATGCGGGAGCTATTTCCGTGCTGGTCATATTCGCTATCATGCTGGTTATGGATCGTGACCCGGAAACTACCAACCTATCTCATAAAGTCAACCGCTGGTGGGGAGGCTTAATAGCCCTTCTATTTGCAGCCCTCATAGGAGCATCCATATGGGAGAGCCAATTTACCATACAGGCTGGCAATGTCAGCGTGGATCGCATGGGACAGATCGCTGAGCTGTTACTGGGTGACTATGTAGTGGCCTTTGAAGTGGCGGCCATTTTGCTGTTGGTAGCTGTAGTAGGAGCCATCATTTTGGCGAAAGGAGCGAAGGATCAATGATCGGATTTCAGCATTACCTGCTCCTGGCCACGATTTTATTCGCTATAGGCATTTATGGAGTTTTAAGCAAACGTAATGCGGTGGCAGTGTTAATGTCAATCGAGTTGATGCTGAATTCAGTCAACCTCAACTTCGTGGCCATTAACCGTTATATAGTGACTGATCAGGCGGTGGGACAGCTGTTTGCCTTAATTGTAATAGTGGTAGCCGCAGCTGAGGTAGCCGTAGGATTGGCCTTGATTATTTCGATATTCCGGCAGAGAAAATCGGTCAGCTTGAACGATTTTAATCTGCTGAAATGGTAAGGTAGGTGGGACAGATGTTTGCATGGAGCTTAGAACTAGCCTGGCTGATCGTATTGTTGCCTTTTGCATCCTTTGCGTTGATCGGCCTTTTCTTACACCGCTGGCCCAGGCTGTCCGCCTATTTGTCCATCCTGGCCATTGGTTTGTCATTTGTATTATCAGTATTAGTGGCTGCTCACGTTTTTCTGGGCGGCATGCAGGAGACTTTTGAAGTATCCATGCGCTGGCTGGCTATGCCGGGTCTGAATGTAGATATGGGCTTGCTGATTGATGGCTTGACAGCGGTCATGCTCATAGTGGTGACCTCGGTGGCTTTGCTGGTGCAAATCTACTCCTGGGGTTATATGCACGGGGACCCCGGTTTCAGCAGTTATTATGCCTATCAATCGGTTTTCGCCGGAGCGATGCTGGGACTGGTTTTAGCCAATAACTTTGGACAGCTATTTGTCTTCTGGGAATTAGTTGGGTTAGCCTCCTACCTGTTGATCGGCTTCTGGTTTGGCCGTCATTCCGCTAAAAATGCTGCTGTTAAAGCTTTCATAACTAACCGAGTAGGAGATTTTGGCCTATTGCTGGGAATTTTATTCCTACAGATAATATTTGGTACCTTAAGCTTCAGCGGTTTAGCAGCTGAGGTAGCGGGTTATACCAATACTGCCATCCTGATCGTGGTATCCATCTTACTTTTGGCCGGGCCAATTGGAAAATCGGCGCAGTTTCCTCTGCACGTATGGTTGCCGGATGCCATGGAAGGCCCCACCCCGGTCAGCGCTCTCATCCATGCGGCTACCATGGTAGCTGCCGGTGTATATTTGATAGCGCGGGCCTTCTTTATTTTCAGCACCACTCCGGAAGTTATGATGGTTATCGCGGTTATAGGCGGTTTCACTGCTCTATTCGCGGCGACCATTGCCTTGGTGCAGAATGATATCAAGCGCATCCTGGCCTATTCTACCTTAAGCCAGTTGGGATATATGGTGATGGCCATGGGTATTGGGGCTATGACGGCTGGAATGTTCCACTTGATGACCCATGCTTTCTTTAAGAGTTTGCTCTTCCTGGCCGCCGGCAGTGTTATCCACGCTATCGCCGGTGAACAGGATATCTGGAAGATGGGTCGCTTAAAGGATAAAATGCCTATCACCACCTGGACATTCGTTATTGGAGCTCTGGCTCTGGCCGGTATTCCGCCTTTGTCAGGGTTTTGGAGTAAGGATGAAATACTCTTGGGTGCTTTTGCGGGCGGTTATACCGGCCTATATCTGCTGGGAACTCTGGTTGCCTTCATGACCGCTTTCTATATGTTCCGCCTTATCTTTGTAGTCTTCTTCGGTCCCACTAAGGGAGTAGAAAAAGCCCATGAATCACCGCCGGTTATGACGATTCCGCTGATTATTTTAGCGGTTATGGCAGTGATTGCGGGATTTGTGGGTTCACCGCTGATGAATAATGCTTTCGCCCATTTTGTGACTTATCCGGGAGCGGTTCATTATGAACCCAGTACCATGGTTATAGTGATTTCATCGCTAGTGGCCATTGCCGGAATAGGGTTGGCCTGGGCTATTTATCAGAAAGAATGGATAAGCCACCTGCAACTGCGGGAAAAATTTTCGGGTATCTACACTGTGCTGTACAACAAGTATTACATTGACGAGCTCTATGACTGGTTGGGCCAAAGGTTCGTTTATGGTACAGCTAAGGCTTTATTCTGGTTCGATATTTATGTTGTTAATGGCCTGGTCAACGGTCTAGCCGCTCTGACTGGCGGGGCCGGCAAAGTGCTGCGCTACACGGAAACGGGTCAGGTGCAGACTTATGCAGCTTATATGTTGGTTGGAGTCATCGTCATCGTAGGGCTGGTTATGATAGCCGGCTTTGCGTTGCTGGTATAAGGGGGTGGAAGTATTGAGCAATGGGCCGATCTTATCAATCATACTTTTTGCACCGGTGCTGGGAGCCATATTGATAATGCTTCTTCCCCGGGATAATGCCAAGACCATCAAAACAGTGGCAGCGGTAGCCACCCTGATCAGTCTGGTATTGTCGATCTGGGTATGGCTAGCTTATGATCGTAGCCTGGGGGGCATCCAGTTTATAGAGCAAATTCCCTGGGTGGCTGATCTGGGAATAACCTATGCCCTGGGAGTCGACGGTATCAGTATTCCTATGTTGTTGCTGACCAACCTGATCGGTTTTAGTGCCGTTTATGCCTCCTGGCGTGTAGCTGATCGGTTCAAGGAATTCTTCAGCTTGCTGTTAATTCTGATAACTGGGGTTATGGGGACTTTCCTGACTACGGATCTATTCATATTCTTTATGTTCTATGAAGTAGTGGTCATACCGATCTACCTGCTGGTGATCATGTTCGGCAGCAGCAAACGGGTCACCAAGGAATATGCCGGTATGAAATTGACTATATACCTGCTGATCGGAAGTGCTTTCCTGCTGGTGGCATTGGTAGCTCTATTTGTGAAATCCAAGGCTATGCTGGGCTTCCCCACTATGGATATGTTCACTCTGGCTAGTGTGAATTTCCCGATCGGATTCCAGATTTTCGAGTTTGTCCTGATGGCCTTGGGGTTTGGAACCTTATTGTCCATGTTCCCCTTCCATGCCTGGTCTCCCGATGGTTATGCCGGAGCACCGACAGCGGTTAGTATGATCCATGCCGGCGTGCTGAAGAAGATCGGTGGCTACGGCTTGATCCGGATCGGACTTATGATCCTGCCGGGCGGCGCCGCTTATGTTGCGCCGGTAATCGCTGTGTTGGCTTTGGGTAATGTGGTTTATGCGGCCTTTATATGCCTGAGTCAAAAAGATCTCAAGTATATCGTGGGGTACTCCAGTGTCAGTCACATGGGATATGTTTTGATCGGTATAGCCGCCTTAAATCTGATCAGTATCAATGGCGCCATAATAATGATGTTTGCCCATGGGGTCATGGCCGCCCTATTCTTCGCCATGATCGGTAATCTGTATGAGAAGAGTCATACCCGCAATGTCGATGATTTCGGCGGACTGGCTCATCAGATGCCGCGTCTGGCTACTGGATTTATGATAGCTGGACTGGCCTCACTGGGCTTACCGGGTATGGTCAATTTCATTGGTGAGTTCACCATATTTGTAGGTGCTTTCGGTACCTATAAGGTTTTGACTATCTTGGCGGTTTCCGGGATCATCTTTACAGCTTTGTATATCTTACGCACTTTAGGGGCGGTCTTATTTGGACCGCGTAGACCGGAATGGGATCATCTGCAAGACCTTAAGGGTGTGGAAATGATTCCCTTACTGGTTCTGGGTGCAGCTATATTTATCGGCGGCATCGCTCCCTTCACCTTGATGGACTTGATCAACCTGGGGGTGGGTGACCTGGTTGCCCAACTGGGATCGCTGCAGATAGGAGGGATGTTCTAATGTCCTGGACACTACTTTCTGTGGAGATAGCCCTGGCCGCGTTCGGATTGGTACTGTTGGTGCTGGGATTGTTGCTACCGGAAAAGGGACGCCGTGTTATGCAGCCGGTGGCGGTCATAGCACTGCTGGGGATATTGATTCTGGGTGGAGTATCATATACCGCTCAGCATAGCCTGTTTAACGGCAACTACCAGATCGATCCCTTTGGCGGCTTCTTCAAACTGCTATTTGTGGCAGCAGGCATTCTGGTGATACTCAGCGCCGGCCGCTATTTGGAGCGGTTTGAGGAACGGGTCAATGAGTTCTATAGTTTTATGATATTTGCCCTGTTGGGCATGGTAGTTATGGCTTCGGCTGGGGAACTGATCACCCTGTATATTGGCCTGGAGCTCATGACGGTCAGCTTCTACATTTTAACGGCCTATCTCTTACAAGAAAAACTGTCGGCAGAGGCCGGTCTGAAGTATTTGATTCTGGGTGCCTTGTCATCAGCCATCCTTCTCTTTGGTATAAGTCTGGTATACGCTGTGACCGGAACTACGGTGATCGGGGCTATGGCGGCCCAATTCCAGATGCAGCCGGTCATGATCGCCGGAATCATTTTGATCCTGGCAGGCTTTGGTTTCAAAATATCACTGGTACCTTTCCATATGTGGGCCCCTGATATTTACCAGGGCGCTCCCATACCAGTTACGGCCTTTCTGGCGGTGGGTTCCAAAGCAGCTGCTTTTGCGGCTATGGTGCGCGTGTTTATGATCGCCTTCCCGGTCAGCACTTTTGATTGGCCACTGCTTCTGGCCATCTTGGCGGCCATCACCATCGTAGTGGGGAACCTGATTGCCCTGGTACAGACCGATATAAAACGACTGCTGGCTTATTCCAGTATTGCGCAGGCCGGATACATCTTAGTAGGGCTGGCCGCCTACAATAGCTATGGATTAAAAGGTGTGCTGTTCTATGCTATGTTGTATGTATTTTCGAACATGGGGGCATTTGCAGCGGCTACCGTTGTGGAGGTAGAAACCGGCAGTACAGACATAAAAGCCTTTAACGGCTTGGCTCGGCGTTCACCAATGGTGGCGGCTATTATGACGGTATGTATGCTGTCTTTGGCGGGGATACCGCCTACAGCCGGGTTTGTAGGGAAGTTTTATCTGTTTTCAGGGGCCATTCAGTCTGATTTCCTGTGGTTAGCTTTTGTCGGCTTGATCATGAGTATGATTTCGGTGTACTACTATTTGCGGGTAGCTAAGGCTATGTACATCGGCTCCAATGATGATGTCAGTGCGATCAAACCGGGCAAGACGGTGGGTGCTGCCCTGTGGGTCTGCTTGGCGGGCACCTTGTTGTTTGGATTATATCCGGGACCTTTATCGGATCTGGCGCAAGTAGCTATCCAAGTATTCCTGTAAAAATACTAAAATATATTCTCCTTAGAACGGGTAGACTATGGAAAAACATGGTCTACCTGTTGTTTGTTTGAGGAGGTATGGTAGTGAGTTTTAGTTTTCATCCTTTTGAAGGTGGCTATGAAATACCCATGCGGGTGGTAGGCGCCAATATCCACTATGAATGGCTGATTTACATACTGATGTGGATCCCCATCGGTATCTTTTTATATGGGGTTTATAAGCGGGTGCGCATTTGGATGCAGGCCCGGGGCGAGAATGAACGCAAGGAACCTATAGGCCCAAGAAGTTGGTCGTTTCTATACAACACCCTGGGGCAGATCCGGGTAATTGAGAAACCTCTGCCCGGCTGGATGCATTTCTTCTTGTTCTGGGGATTTGTTGTCCTGCTGATCGCTACGGCGAGTTTTGCTCTTTGGAACATCACTGGATTTCCGCCCTTGACCGGTAACATTTATATTTACTTTTCCTGGTTTGTAGATGTGATGGGATTTTTGGCCATGGTGGGAATAGCTGTCTTGGCTTACATCCGCTATGTAATGCGCCCAGATCGCCTAAATGATAGTAAGCCTCTGGATGGTTGGATTCTAGTGTTGATCTTCAGCATTCTTTTTACTGGCTATATTGTAGAAGGAATGAGGGTGGCATCTCAGATCGGACTGGCTAATACCATGGCCGATATCGCATATGAACGCACCGCTTCACCGATCGGATGGCTTTTTGCCGGTATATTTTCCGGAGCAGCTGTGGAAAGTCTGCTCAGCTGGCATCGCATTATGTGGTGGTTTCACATGGCTATTTCCTTCCTGTTTATAGGCATGGTTCCTTTTACCAAGCTATGGCACATTTTCACCGGCATGACTAGTTACTATGCCCGTGACTATGAACCGGCCACAGTGAGATTAGTAGAGAATCTGGAGGAAGCTGAAACCTATGGTATAGAACAGATCGAGGACTTCGGTTGGAAGGATCTGATGGATCTGGATGCCTGCATTCGCTGCGGAAGATGTCAGGAGGCCTGCCCGGCATACAATACCGGCAAGGCCTTGAACCCTAAGATAACCATAATTCAGACTCTAAAAAAGCATCTCGATAATAAATCGCCTTTTATGCTGGGCGAAGGTGATGATGATCTGGAAGCAGTTACTATGACTACAGAAGCCGAAATCGAAGGAGTAGTAGAAACCGAAAAACACATGATCTACGATATAGTTACTCCCCAGGTATTGTGGGATTGTACCAATTGTCTGGCCTGTGTATATCACTGCCCCATGTTTATCGAACACGTTTCTAAAATTATTGATATGCGCCGTAATCTGGTGATGTGGCACGGCGACATGCCCAATGAAGCTCAGATGGCCTTTACCAATACCGAGCGCAATTACAATCCCTGGGGAGTGGGTTGGGCTAACCGAGCTGATTGGCTTAAGGAGAGAGACATTCGCGATCTGGTGACTTTGCTGCCGGAGGAGGAAGCCGACTACGAGTACTTGCTGTTTGCTGGCTGTGCGGCTGCTTTTGATGATCGCTACAAAAAGGCCGGCGAGGCCTTGGTTCGTCTACTGCATAAAGCTGGGATAAAGGTAGGTTATCTAGGAACTGAAGAATACTGCTGTGGCGAGTGGGCCCGGCGTCTGGGCAATGAATATCTGTGGCAGACTCTGGCCACCCAGAATATTGAGTCCTTCCAGCGTTATAAGGCTACCAAGATCATCTGTATCTGTCCGCACGGCTACAACACTATCAAAAACGAATATTCACAGCTGGGGGGTGAGTATGAAGTTTATCACAGCAGTGAGATCCTGGCCAGTTTGCTCCGGGAAGGGCGGCTCAAGGTTGCTGCTCAGGCCGATCGCCGGGTCAGCTATCACGATTCCTGTTTCATGGGCCGCTATAATCAGGTCTACACTCAGCCCCGGGAGGTCATTAAGGCCGCTGGCGGGGATTTGCAGTATATACCCAAATCCGTAGAGTTCAGCTTCTGCTGCGGTGCCGGGGGAGGTCGTATGTGGCTGGAAGAAGAAGCCGTAGAAGGCTTCAAACGCATTAACCAGACTCGCACCGAACAGCTTCTGGAAGTTGATCCGGATACAGTAGTGGTCAACTGCCCCTACTGCATGACCATGATAAGTGACGGTGTCAAAGAAACCGATGAAGAAGGCCAGATCCAAGTGCTGGACATCTGCGAACTGCTCTGGCAGTGCCAAGATCATAACGCGGATCGTACGGATTAGCAAGACAGGGTAGAGACCTGTGGCATAAAACAAGAAACCTACCACAGTATATCTGCGATAGGAAGACAGGGGGACGTTTACCCTGTCTTCCTTTGCTCATTTTTATTCCTATTCTTCCATGCCTACCGTCATACCGGACTTAATTAGTATTTACCCCTGACATAGACTCGACTATATTGTGCACAGATTGTCGGGTGGATAGATGCATCCTTTGATAATATTGATGATGAAAGGAGGTGCTTTATGGATTCTTTAAATAGTATGAATAAAGCATTGATATACATTGAAGAGCACTTAACAGAGGATATTGATTACAACGAAATATCTAAAATTGCTTTCTGTTCGGAGTATCATTTTAAGCGGATGTTTTCTTATTTATCAGGCATAAGTTTGTCAGAATATATTCGGAGAAGAAGGCTAACGCTGGCTGCACTTGATTTAAAAAATAGGAATTTAAGAATTATTGATGTGGCTATTAAATATGGCTACAATTCAGCAGATTCATTCTCGCGTGCTTTTCAGTCTATGCATGGTATCCTCCCTTCTGAAGCCAGGAGTGAGAATACAAAAATAAAAGCTTTTCCTAGAATGACCTTTCAATTATCAATACAGGGAGGATGCGCCATGAATTATCGGATTGTTGAGAAAGAGCCATTTAAGTTAATCGGATTTAAGAAGAGAGTTCCAATTATTTTTGAAGGTGTCAATCCGGAAATCGCAGCTATGACGAAACTTTTAACCCCTGAAGTCATTAAGCAGTTAAAAGCACTTTCCAATCTTGAACCAAAAGGAATTATTAGTGCATCTGCTAACTTTTCGGAAGGAAGATTGGAAGAGAAGGGGGAATTGGATCATTACATCGGGGTAGCAACTTCAAGTGATGACACATCGAAATTTGATGTATTGGAAATTGATGCTAGTACCTGGGCAGTATTCGAGTCAATTGGGCCATTTCCGGAAACACTCCAAAATGTGTGGGGGAGGGTATACTCAGAGTGGCTTCCATCTTCAGGATATGAAGCAGTTGCAGGGCCGGAGATTTTATGGAATGAGAGCCCGGACACTGAGAATCCGAAGTATAGAAGCGAGATCTGGATTCCAGTGAAGAAGAAATAACATTATCTGGGGCGAGGAGAAAATGATTGATGAAAAAAATCAAGATTACCGTTATGAAAATGGCTCACTATCAGGACTTGATAGATAAATACGAAAATCCCATCAAACATGCCTGCAATATGACAATGGGGCGAATGTTTATTGCCAATGGTTGGGAAAAGCCGGAAGGAATGTGCGATAGTGCCTGGGAGAGTATGTCCGCTTTTGTAATGACCCTTGCCCACGGCGGCGAGGACTTTTACGACGGCTGGATGAAAAACAAACAGTCAGCCATGATCTCCTGCAATGACGGTTTCCGTCCGGTCAGCTTTCTACTAGAAACGTTGGAAGAGGATTGTTGACTCATATAGAGATTTACATGATATGAAAATAACGATATAATTATATCAATAAAATGATACAAAGGGATGGGAAATATGATTATCAAACCATCAGTAGTATTAAGAAATGATTACTCCACGATTTCAAAGCTGGCCAAGGAAACAAAGGAGCCAATATATATAACAAAAAATGGCGAAGGGGATTTGGTCCTCATGGACATTGATGTCTTTGAAAAAAGGGAACAAATGTTACAGCTTCGTGCTAAAGTGCTGCAGGCAGAAGAGGAACGAATCAGCGGAGCAGAAACCCTCAGTGTTTCAGAAGCAAGAAAAAGATTAAAAGAGCGGATCAATGAAAATTAGAATTTTGCCTTCTGCCTGGGAAGATCTAAAAAGGATCGAGGATTATTATCTGATACAGTTTGATATGGAAACTGCCATTAAAGTCACTGACCATATCTTAAATACCATTGAACGCTTGGAGAGTTTCCCGGATTCGGGCTCTCGTACACCCGATACATGGCTGAACGAACAAGGCTATCGGATGGTGATTTGTAAAAAGC
>CAZTZX010000050.1:0-15063 GCA_964618175.1 uncultured Syntrophomonas sp.
GGCCAGGGTTAAAGTTCTGTGTTTTATATCTGGGGCAGGCTCTTCAGGCTTTCCTGTAGATCTTCACAGGAAAACTCGATATCTTCCATTTCTCCTGATAAATAACGATCATAGGAATACAGATCCAGGTGACCGTGACCACTCAAGTTAAAGAGTATGGTTTTGCTGACCCCTTCTTCTTTGGCCTGCAAAGCCTCATCTATGGCAGTACGAATGGCATGGGCTGACTCTGGTGCCGGCACGATACTTTCCGTCTGGGCAAATAGCATAGCCGCTGCAAAGGTAGCATTCTGTTTGACTGCCACCGCTTCCAGCAAACCATCATGATAAAGCTGGCTAACCAGCGGAGATTCTCCATGGAAACGCAGTCCACCGGCATGGATGCCCGAGGGTGTAAAATTGTGCCCCAGGGTATACATTTTCATAATAGGCGTTAACCCGGAGGTATCGGAAAAGTCGTAAGCAAATACACCTTTGGTCAATGTCGGACAGGCAGTTGGTTCGACCCCTATCAGGCGGATCTTTTTCCCGGCTATTTTATCAGGCACAAAAGGAAAGGCTATGCCCGCAAAATTACTGCCGCCTCCACAGCAGCCAATAACTATGTCTGGATAATCATCGACCATTTCTAACTGGAGACGAGCTTCCTGACCGATAATAGACTGATGGATACAGACATGATTCAAAACGCTGCCCAGCGAATAATTGGTATCATCGCGCTGGAGAGCATCTTCGATTGCTTCGCTGATGGCCATGGCCAGAGTTCCTGGGGTATTAGGATCTTTGGCTAATTCACTGCGCCCACTCTCGGTCAAGGTACTGGGACTGGCCACGCATTTCCCCCCGTACAATTCCATGATGGAACGACGATAAGGCTTTTGGGTGAAACTTACTTTCACCATATAGACCATGGCTTCCAGCCCAAATTGTTTGCAGGCCAAAGAGAGAGCCGTTCCCCACTGGCCAGCACCGGTTTCAGTGGTAAGGCGCTTAATTCCCTGTATTTTGTTAAAGAAAACCTGGGGCAAAGCGGAATTTAACTTGTGACTGCCTACCGGGCTGCTACCTTCATATTTGTAATAAATACGGCAGGGCGTATCTAGAGCTTTTTCCAACTGACGAGCACGAAACAGAGGCGAAGGCCGGAACTGTCTGTAAAGCTCCTGTACCTCAGCCGGGATCTCAATAAATCTTTCGGTGGATACTTCTTGAGCAATTAATTCGCGCGCAAATATAGGCTCTAAATCAGCCGGGGCCAATGGTTGTTTTGTCTGGGGATTTAATCCAGGTTCAGGAAGATTGGGCATATCTGCCTGGACATTGTACCAAAAGCGGGGCGTCTTATCCTCAGGCAGTATAATTTTGGTGAGCTGTTCTCTACTCATCTCATCGTTCTCCTCTCATCTAATCTAATCTAATCTAAGCTAAAAAGCTTGGTTTAGTGTATCACTTAAAGATTGGTTGGGCAAGTCTCGATTAGGTTTTCCTATCGACATAATCATCAAAAAATATTTGACCGATATCGACCCGATACCTATAATGAGATTAACTGAAAAAGGGGAGCTGGAGAAATCCGGCTGAGAGTGGACTGTGTCGTCCAGACCCTGGAACCTGATCTGGGTAATGCCAGCGTAGGAACCAAATTGCGATAACTGCGACTGCTCTATCCTTTTTCAGGTAGAGCAGTTATTTTATTTTCTAGGAGGAATAGCTTTGCCGGAAGCCAACCTAAGTCTGCAAATCCTGCCCATTGTGGAAGAGGAAAGAGTCTACCCTATAGTGGATCAAGTAATAGGATTGATCCAGTCATCGGGACTCAACTACCAGGTAGGCCCCATGGAAACTAGCCTAGAAGGTGATCTGGACACCTTGCTCGATCTGGTGAAACAAGCCCAGGAGATTTGTATCCAGGCTGGTGCCCCCCGAGTGGTATCAGTAATCAAAATTGATTATAAGCCGGATGGAGTGACCATGGATGAAAAAACCCAAAAATACCGTTGAGCAATTAGCCCCCTATATATCCATAGTTGGCTTATTGCTGCTCTGGGAGACCGCCGTACGCATTTTTAAGGTTCCCGATTATATTCTGCCCGCCCCTAGTCAGATTCTTATAGCGACCTACGATGTACGCCACCTGCTCCTGGTCCACACCGGAGTGACATTGGGAGAGGCTTTAGCAGGTTTGTTGCTATCCATTATTATAGCTTTCCTGATAGCTATGCTTTTGCATAGTGTGACCTGGCTGTATAGTATGATTTATCCCCTTTTGATCCTATCGCAGACCATTCCGTTAATAATCCTGGCTATTCTGCTACCATTGTGGCTGGGTTGGGGGGTAATGCCCAAAATAGTTATTGTGGTTCTGGTATGCTTCTTCCCCATTGTAATTAATCTCCTCAATGGGCTGGATGAAGTTGACCCAGATCAACTCAGCCTGTTTCGCTCCATGGGTGCTTCGAATCTGGACACTTTTTTTATGGTGAAAATACCGGCTGCCCTGCCCTCATTTTTCACCGGAGTGCGCATCTCAGCTACATATAGCTTGATGGCCGCCGTAATCAGTGAATGGGTAGGAGCCCAGCGGGGACTGGGTTATTTTATGACTATCAAGCAAAAGGCTTTCGCTATCGATGAGGTTCTGGCGGCAGTTTTTGTGATCTGCCTGATCAGTTACCTGTTGGTCAAATTCATTGATTGGCTGGAATATTGGCTGATGCCCTGGAACCGTGAATATCTGCTCCAAGAAACCTGGAATTAATAAGAGGGAGGATTCAAAATGCGGAAAAATGTTGTGCTAGTCCTAGCTTTGCTCTTGATAGCCACTGCACTAAGCGGCTGTCAGCCCCAGGATCAAAGCAGCAACCCCCAGTTGACTAAGGTCACGGTAGTTCTGGATTGGGTTCCCAATACCAACCACACCGGATTATTCGTGGCGCGGGACATGGGATACTACGAGGAAGAAGGACTGGATGTTGAGATCATTCAGCCCAGTGATGGTGGTGCCTCTCAGTTAATAGCTGCCGGTCAGGGCGATTTCGGGGTCAGTTACCAGGAAGAAGTAACGGTTGCTCGCTCGCAAGACATACCGGTAGTAGCCATTGCCGCAGTGATCCAACATAATACCTCGGGATTTGCTTCGCCGGTTCATAAAAACATTGAAGACCCCCGTGACTTCGAAGGTAAGACCTATGGCGGCTGGGGATCCCCGGCTGAAGAAGCTATTATCAAAGCGGTCATGAGTCAAGAGGGTGCCGATTTTTCCAAAGTTAACCTGCTCAACATTGGCAGCAGTGACTTCTTTACCAGTGTTGAAAATGATGTTGATTTTGCCATGATTTATTGGGGATGGACCGGAATCGAAGCCCAGCAGCGTAATGTTGACCTCAACTTCATCGAAGTAAGGGACGAACATCCCGCCCTAGACTTCTATACCCCGGTGATCATTGTCGGTGAGGAACAAATCGAAAAAAAACCAGCGTTGATCGAGAAGTTTATGCAGGCCACCACCCGCGGCTATCAGTACGCCATTGATGATCCGCACAGAGCAGCTCATCTTTTTCTTAAAGCGGTACCTGAACTTAATGATGATCTGGTGATGGGTAGTCAAGAATACCTGGCCCAGCAGTATCAAGCCGATGCGCCCCGCTGGGGTGAGATGAAGTCTGAGGTGTGGAAATTATATGCCGACTTCATGTTTGAAAACCAACTGATTGAACAGAACATAGACACGGATAAGGCTTTTACTAATCAGTTTCTGCCTGAATAGGAGCGGAGCATGAGTTA
This sequence comes from uncultured Syntrophomonas sp., assembly GCA_964618175.1. GTDB lineage: Bacteria > Bacillota > Syntrophomonadia > Syntrophomonadales > Syntrophomonadaceae > DTU018. Next base: position 3,784 of record CAZTZX010000050.1, read on the forward strand.
TCTGGAAATTCGCGGTGTCAGCAAAACCCTGGGGTTAGTGCATACCCTCAATAATGTTTCCTTGTCGGTCAACCGACATGAAGCAGTGGTTATACTGGGCCCCAGCGGCTGTGGTAAAAGTACCTTACTGAATATTGTGGCCGGCTTGATACCCCCTGACGAAGGACAAATTTATATTGATGGTCAGGACTGGACCGGTAAAACCGGGCGGATGAGCTACATGCAGCAAAAAGATCTGCTCCTGCCCTCCCGTACCGTTTTAGATAATGTGGCCATCCCGCTGATGTTGAAGGGGGTTTCTAAAAAGGAAGCCCACCAGACTGCCCGGCAGCATTTGCAAGAATTCGAATTGAGCGGTTTTGTCAATTACTACCCGCGGCAGCTCTCCGGCGGCATGCGTCAACGGGCCGCCCTATTGCGGACTTATTTATTTGCCAGTGACATTCTCCTTCTAGATGAACCCTTTGCCGCTCTGGATGCCATAACCAGAAGACGTATGCATCTGTGGCTCAAACAACTGCAGTCTCGCTACCGCTGCTCGATTTTGTTTGTCACCCATGACATCGAGGAAGCCCTGTTGTTAGCCGACCGCATTTTGGTGTTGTCAGCGCGCCCAGCGGCAATTCTGCAGGAGTTTACTATCCCCCCGCAGTTGGATATCCACGGTCAACAATCCATCAAAGAAAAGATCCTAGATCTGCTGCAATCCATGTAGGCGGGCGCAGGCCCTTCCGACGTAATAATGCCTGAGAAACGGACAAACAGGGCCGTTTGCCCCCATAATACGCGAAATATCCAATGTCGTTAGGTTGACTACCCTATCCACCCGCCTGCCCCTAGACCACGGTACGAATGCGTCTGTTCTTGGTCAGGTTGGATTCCCACTTTTTACAGCGGTCGCCCCAGTAGGCCAGAGGTGTCCCATCGCGGCGAATACAGACCACTTCGCACAAATTAGGACACCCCCCACATTCCTGACTGCGGCTAGTGATTTCACCCTCCATAACAAAAGCATTACCTTTAAACTGGCTGGGGATTGAACTGTGTTCCATAGTCTCTTGGGCCAGTAAGGCAGCTCCGATGGCTCCCATTACCTCGTGATGTTCGGGAATATGGACTGGCAAGCCCAACAACTGTTCAAACGAGCGTTTTAAGCCCTGATTGGCAGCCACTCCCCCTTGGAATACCACCGGCTCTACAATCTTTTTGCCTTTGCCTACATTGTTCAAATAGTTGCGGGCCAGAGCATCACATAGACCCATGAGAATATCCTCCACCGGGTATCCCATCTGCTGTTTATGAATCATATCCGATTCAGCAAAAACACCACATCTTCCGGCTATACGCACCGATTGACAGGAGGTAATCGCTCGCTCGCCATAATCCTCAATAGCAATATTCAAACGGGCGGCCTGCTGATCCAAAAACGAACCTGTACCGGCCGCACATACAGTATTCATGGCAAAATCATTTACTATTCCATTCTTGAGCAGAATTATTTTGGAGTCCTGACCGCCAATCTCCAAAATGGTGCGAACATCCGGATACAGCCAGGATGCTGCCACCGCATGAGCAGTGATCTCATTTTTAATAATATCCGCCCCCAAGAGTACACCGGCCAAGAGCCGGCCACTGCCAGTGGCTCCAACTCCGGCGATTTCTCCCCCAATTTCATCCAGCTCTTGCTTGATAGCTATAAAGCCTTGTTTTACGGCTTGGATCGGATTCCCCTGCGTACGCAGATAAGTTTTAGCTTTCATTCTGCCCCTATCATCAAGCAAAACAAAATTACTACTCACTGAGCCAATATCAACACCCAGGTACATGCGCATTAAGCTGTTCCCCCTGTTCCCATGCTTGATTTAATTCCTTTCTCCGCTGCAGCATATCTACAAAAGCTTCCAATCTGGTTTGTATACCTGTCGCTCCGGCATGTTCATCAAAATACATAGTCATTACCGGAATACCTTCCTTTTCCCCTACCTCCCCCAGCACGGACTGAGCAACGATCTCCGGCATACAGGTCAAGGGACCGATTTGGATAACGCCATCATAATGCTGACGGGCAAGTTTAACTGCGTAACCGACTGTCTCCCGCCCGTGACCACCCACAAAATAATTTAAGTAAGGGCGAGAACTGGACAATATTTCACGCCGGTTAGATCGTTTCACCAGCCCCCCCAATAGGTGATCATTGACCCAATCACTGCTATAAACAGAACGGTGGACCTCAACATTCATACGGCCCAGTTGCTCAGTAATATCGTAATTACTGGCGGGTTCCAGGATAGTATATATTTCTCCCACCAGACCTAGCCGCAGTAAAGGCTGCCCATGCTGCGGCAGTGCATGCATTTGAGCGACTTTCTGATCAACTGCCTGGTTTACTTGCGGGCGAGTAGCAGCTCGTTCAATTTCTTGCAAGGCCTGCCGATATATTGCCAGAGCCTCTTCCTTGTGCAGGGCCCGGGGCAATATCTTTTCCAGGCAAATCTCCAGACGATCCACTGCATTGAGCTTAAACCAGGCAAATCGTGTAGCCTGCACAGCTTCTATGGTAGTGACGTTCTCAGCCAAGTCTTTTATTTGGCTTAGCAGTTCGGATAATTTGAAGTCGGGGGCCTCCAGAACTACCATCCGGAATGAATAGCCCAGATCCTCCAGGATATCTCGTTCCACCTGAGCATAGTAGCCGAACCGGCATGGCCCCCATCCTCCAGCCATTAGAACCGTATCAGCACCCTGTTCCAAGGCTTCGATGAAACTGCCCACACTGATTTTTAAGGGTAGACAAGCAAATTCCGGTGAATGCTTGATCCCTAATTCCATAGTTCGTTTGGTTATAGGAGGAGGCGGGATAACCTCCAATTTCAAGCCGGCCAACAAAGCTTTTATAGCGATATGAGCATTACCCATGTGCGGAAAAGTGACTTTCAACGCTCTTCCTCCTTTGACGTTCGATCATATCCACGAATGCCTCCAGGCGGGTCAGCAGGCCGGCTTCTCCGGTGTGTTCATCCACCGTCAGCATAATAAAAGGCTTTTTCATCCGGCGTTCTATTATTTCTCCTATTAATGAATCCGGCCCACATCCGAAACAGGCCAGGTATACAATGCCGTCGATATGCTCCTCCTGATCGAAATAAAGCCCACTGCCCACCATCTTCCGCCCCAAAGTCCAAAACATCCGCTTGGGTAGGGTAGCCGCATGAACCTCAATATTTTGGGGGTCAACGTGGTCTACCAAGACCACCTCACACCCCAGAGTGCGGAGATGGGTAATTAGATTCATACTTATTACATCATCATAAAGAGAATAACCATGCCCCAAAACTCCCAGTCGCAGATGCGGCGCATCGGGCCTAGTTACCTCTTCTCCTTCCCAGACCGTAATGGCTTCCTGCGGTGTCAACCCCTGAGCAGCTAGAGCCTGGCAAAACCTTAGATCCTGCCAGCCACGCTGATAGGCTTGCCTGATACTTTTAGGGCTGGCTTTAAACAACCGCCCTACCCGCATAATATCCCGGCGCAGATATTTATCGGTCTTGCTTATATCAATGGTTATGTCTATTAAAGGTGGCAGGTCAGGAATACTGGCCCTGATCATATCAGGCAAACCCATAAATTTGGGGCATATGAAACCCTTGGGTTCCACGCTTACTAAGCGGGGGGCAAATAAATAATCAACTCCCTTTTCAGCCAGCTCTTTAACATGACCAAAATATATTTTGATGGGCAAGCAGGCTTCATCAACCGCCAGCCTCACTCCCTGATCTACGGTCAATCTGCTGGTGGGATGGGACTTTATCACCTGGGCCCCCAGTTCTTCAAAAAATGTTTTCCAGAGAGGATAGTAGTAGAAATAAAAAAGGCTATGTGGTATTCCCACTTTTAACATATCAAGACCTCCTTCGTTTCAGAGCTGGAGCTGGTTGCCTCCACTTATCGCGGGTGTTCAAAATACTGGGTCGGCGATTCTGAATCGGCACGGGTGAGCGAACTAGTATGGTTTTTAAGGCCGGCCAATTCAAGGGAATTAGGGGCCACAAGTAGGGTACCCCGAATGATCTGGTCAGACTGACCAGTAGGAAAACAAGGATCAAAGCTGCCAAGAGGCCCGGTACTCGGAAAATTCCTACCGCCAGCAATAAGAACAGCCGCACCAGGCGGTTAGCCATAGATAATTCATAACTGGGAGTGCTGAATGATCCCACCGCCACCACGGCGGTATAGAGAATAACTTCCGGAATAAGTAAACCTATGTTAGTAGCCACTTCGCCTATAAGCAGAGCAGCAATAACACCCAAGGCAGTTGCCAGAGGCGAAGGAGTATGAATAGCCGCCATGCGCATAAAATCCAAGGCTACCTCACCTAACAAGAACTGGGCCAGCAAAGGGATCTTGCCCACTTTTTCCGGGCCGATAAACTTCAACCAGGTGGGTAGGGTGCCCGGTTCCAATGCCGCCAACAACCACAGGGGAGTAACGAAAACAGACATCAAAATGGCTATAAACCTTACCCAGCGAATATATACCCCCACCGCGGGAGTCTGCCGATATTCTTCGGCATGGTGGATATGATGAAAATAGGTGGCCGGGGCAATTATAATGCTGGGCGAGGTATCCACCAGGATCAGGATATGTCCTTCCAATAAGTGTACGGCGGCCACATCAGGGCGTTCCGTATAACGAACTCTTGGAAAGGGATTCCACAAGTTTCCCGGTGTGATCAGTTCTTCCACTGACTTTTCCGCCATAGGAATAGCATCGATTTCCACGGCCTCTATGCGTTTGGTCAGATCATCTACCAGAGCAGGATCAGCCACGTCCTTTAGGTACAGCAGGCATATATCAGTTTTGGATCTTCGTCCCATCTGTAGCAGCTTCACCCGCAGTTTGGGATCCCGGATCCTTCTGCGGATCAGCGCAGTATTAAAGACCAGCGTCTCCGTAAAACCGTCCCGGGAACCGCGTACTACTCTTTCAATATCCGGTTCTTCCGGATTGCGGGAAGGATAGGTGCGAGCATCGATGACAAAGGCTTCGTTGGAGCCATCCACAATTAACAGGATAGCTCCGGCCATTACCAGATAGATCAACTCATCCACCTGCTGCTCGGTACTCAGTTCCACGTAAGGAATAGTCCGTTCTAATACAGTTTTAATGGTGGTGAAGCCAAAGTTTCTCCGGGGCAGATCCAAGAGCGCCTTCATGACTAAAGTAAGAACATCGTCTTTAACAAAACCATCAATGCATATAAAGGCGACCCTTCGTCCCACTATGCGCATCTCGCGCACCACAATGTCGAAACTTTCGCCTTCCCCCAGTTCCTTTTTGAACAGATCCAGATTGTCATTATAATTTCGCCCTAAATAGAGATGCTTGCCTTTATTGCGCAAGGAACTCGCTTCCTTCCAGAATTAATTCCAAGCATTTTCGGGTCACCTCGGCTCCGTTGATAATGCTGTCCTGGCCGTCCATTTTACCGGGATCTCCGCAACCCACTACCAGCAGGTCTGGGTAGCGATCCAGTATCTGGACAGTATCCCCCTCCAGACGGCGGTGGCGGGGCGGTTCGAGTGTTCCTTCCTTGGTTACCGGATGACCTTTCACTACCTGCAGGTCACCTGTTACTGAGTAATCTACCCGAGTACCCCGCGCTCGCGAATGGGAGGCCACAGCGATAACCCCTAAAACTTCCACCTGTTCAGACTGATACAGCAAATACTCGATAACTCGCTCCCCAGCCCCTACCCCCTTGTGGCCTTTATCATCCACCATCAGTACAACCGGTTCGCAGGGGGCCTGCAATATCTTTTGCAGTACCTGGGGGCCGGTTAATAGCATAGGGTTTCCAGCTACCGCTTTAAGCGGGTGCAGTTTCAAGGCATGGGCCGCAGTCTCCACGGCTTGACGGGCCGTCCAGTCTCCATCGGTGACAATAATTACGCGGATCCGAGCTAGTTTATCATTCACTGGATCAACCTTTGGGATCAAACAAGACAGCTGCTACGTAGCCAAAAAGGATAGCTGCCGTAATTCCAGCTGCAGCTGCTTCTACCCCACCGGATATCGCTCCCAAAAGGCCACTTTCTTCCACGGCCTTTAAGGTTCCCTGGGTGAGAATATGACCAAAACCTGATAAGGGAACAGTAGCACCGGCACCCGCCAGATCGACCAGCGGTTGATATAGCCCCAAACCGCTCAACAGAGCTCCAATACTTATATAACCAACCAGAATGTGTCCCGGAGTAACGGCCGGTTTGGTTAGATCCATAACCAACTGGCCAATCAAGCATAGGGCTCCTCCCACTAGAAAAGCTGACATTAATGAACTCATATTACTCAACCCCACTTATGGATTTTCCAGAGCTACTGCGTGAGCTATGCCTGGTATACTTTCACCTTGAAAGGTGGTAGTAGGACTCATAAGAGCCCCGGTGGCCACCAATAAAAGACGTTTTATCTTGCCCTGCACCATTTTCTTCAACAGCGGTCCGCACAGCATGGAGGCACAACACCCACAACCGCTACCCCCAGCATGAACATCCTGGTTATCATTAAATATGAGAACTCCGCAGTCACTGTAATTAGGTTCTGGCACAACTCCATTCTTGATAAAGAGCTGTTTTACCAGGGACGAACCAACTTTGCCCAGGTCACCGGTTACAATTAAGTCGTAATAATCTGCAGGACGGTTGGTGTCACTTAGATGCATCTGTATAGTTTCTGCCGCAGCGGGTGCCATAGCACTTCCCAGGTCATTGGCGTCCTTCTGCCCCAGATCGATTATTTTACCGATAGTGGCACAGGTTAGGCGCGGGCCGCCATAGATTCCCTTTTCCAAAACGACTGCTCCCGCCCCAGTAACAGTCCACTGGCTACTCATGGAACGTTGCACACCCTGCTCAGTTGGGAAGCGGAATTGACGTTCTGCGGAATAATGATGACTGCTTACAGCAGCTACTACCCTTTCAAAATACCCGCCATCAATGGCCATAGCTGCGGTCAAAAGGGATTCTGCCATGGTAGAGCAAGCCCCATACATGCCCAAAAATGGTATCTGCAGTTCGCGGGCCGCAAAGCTGGAGGAAGTGATCTGATTCAATAGATCACCTGAAACCAAAAGTTCTATATCTTCAGGTTGGTAATTTTTTTTACTGACTGCCAGCTTGACCGTTTCCCGCAGTAGTTTACTTTCGGCCTTTTCCCAGCTGGTCTCTCCAAACTCATAGTCTTCCATGATCCAGTCAAAATCCGATCCCCAGGGGCCTTCACCTTCCTTGGGGCCAACAATGGTTGCCCAGGCTGTCAAAACCGGAGGCTCCTCAAACACTATGGTCTGCAATCCCTGTTTTTTCTGGTTGACCATACTTCACCACCTTTTCATGAGAAAACCACTTTGATAAGCCCGATTAATATGGACACTGCAAATCCAAATACCAGAGTAGGACCGGCCACAGTAAAAATGCGAGCCCCCACGCCAAAAATGTACCCTTCCCGTTTGTATTCCATGGCCGAAGCCACAATAGCGTTGGCAAAACCGGTTATGGGTACGATCGAACCAGCGCCGGCATGTTTGCCCAGGACATCATACCATCCCAAGCCAGTAAACAGAGCCGCCAGGAAAATCAAGACCACCGATGCGGCTGACCCGGCATCCAGTTTAGTCAAACCCTGACCCATAAAATAGTTCAGGATCACCTGCCCCAGAGTACAGATCAGACCACCTATCACAAAAGCCCAAATGCAGTTTTTCAGCAGGGTTGGTTTAGGTTTGGCCTGACTGACCAGATCTTCATATTCCTGGGCCTCTATCTTTTTAAGCTGATCCGCAGATGTATTCACTAAGATGTCGCCTCCCTTACCAAAATATTATTGGCCAATGATAATACCTTTATTCTCCACAAAAGAGCAGCACTCCGGTAAACGGAATGCTCAGACCGTCAAAAAAGGCTAATAGCTGCGTTAACTCGAAAAGCCCGTTCAATCGACGTACCTTGTGTACGCCTCAATCACGGGCTTTCCAGTTGCCTTGCTCTTATCCATTTTTGCTCGCTCTGGTAGGGTGAAGTGCTATTCTAGGTAAGCAACTTTGATATTGGCTTTGTATTCAATGATTTTGTTATCCTGACAATTGGCGGTCCAATTGTAGACCTCTACTCCAGTAACACTTGGATACCTGCGCGAGGCCTCTGCCACCGCATTTTCCACCGCATCCTGCCAGCCGCTATGCGACTCAGCTACGATTTCAGCAACCTTTACCTGCAATCTGTTAACCTCCTTTTCTAATCAGCTATGGTTAGCTTGGTTAGAAAAGAAATGGTTTATGCACCACAGTCCCTTTATCAGCCGATGGTCTGATCGCCCAGCAGGCCCTTTAACTTCTGCAGAGCGGCTTTCTCTATGCGTGAAATCTGCACCTGAGATACTCCCAGATCCTGCGCTATCAGAGCCTGAGTCTCGTCTTTGAAGAAACGCCGCAGAATAACCTCCTGCTCGCGATGATCTAATTTGCTTAGAGCCTCACGCAAGGCCATTTGCTCCAGGATCCTCACCGTATTCTCTTCGGATGCCAGACGATCCAAGAGAGAACCTTGATCCTTCTCCTCACCGGGAATAACATCCTGGATATACGCCGGGGCCTGGCAGGCTTCCATAGCCAGGACTATTTCTTCCTTGTCCATTTCCAGACAAGCGGCAATTTCACTTACATTAGGCTCCCTACCCAGGTCCCCGCGCAGTTTATCCTGAGCCCAGCGGATCTTACCGTATAATTCTTTATAACTACGCTGTACTTTGACCATGCCATCATCGCGCAGAAATTTTTTGATCTCCCCAATTATCATAGGAACCGCATAGGTAGAAAAACGCACTTGAAAAGAAAAGTCAAACTTATCGATGGCTTTCAAAAGCCCGATCGAACCTACTTGAAACAAATCTTCGTGATCATAGGAAGTACCGCGAAACCTCTCCAAAACCATGTATATCAGACCTACATTGGCCGAATATATCAACTCCCGGGCCTCTTCATCTCCCTGTTGGGCTCTGAGGAGAAGCTCATCATTGTCTTGATATGAATGGGTTGAGGACATAAACCTCCCCCCTTACGCCATAGCCTGATGGTTGTGAGAAGGAAAAGAGCGGAGCATGCGAACGCTTGTCCCCTGACCCGGCTCACTGATCACATCCATTTCATCCATAAAAGAGCGCATAAAAGTAAAACCCAGTCCCATGCGATGGGATGGATCGCTAGAGTAGGTAGGTTCCATGGCCTGCTCAACATTCTCAATACCACGGCCAAAATCTTTCACGATGACCTCCAGGCTGCCGTTATCGAATATACTGACCATGACCTCAATTTTTTCTCCGGTAGCACTATTATAACCATGAATAATGCTGTTTGAGACTGCTTCGGAAACCACCAGTTTAATTTCCTCGATGTCCTCTAATGTGCAATCCAATTGGGCGGCGAACGCTCCCACACATGACCTGGCAAAGGACACATTTTCCGGCATACTGCTGAACTCAAAGCGTACATAATTCTTAACATTCATACGCATTTCCAGCCCAGGGCTGGTCCACCTCCCCTTAATTACTGACAACATCTTTTTCACTCCTGTACAGGGGCACCAGCTTATTGATACCTGAGAAGTGAAGTATCTTTTCGACCGTCGGGCACGCACCCACAATATACATTCTCCCCTGCTGAGCGCTTACCTTCTTATACCGACCGATAATTACTCCTAACCCTGAACTGTCTATAAATGTGACCTTTTCGAAGTTTAGGATGAGATGGCTAATGCTGGTGCTGTCCAGCCTGCGGTCGATTTCCTGACGCAGTTGGTCGGCTACCAGCATATCCAACTCTCCCGAGATGCGAACCACCAGGGTATCACGCACCTGTTTGAAGTCTGCATTCACCTGCATATCTCCTCCCTAAGACGATCATAATCGGTACTTTGATGTGTGCTTATCTTTCTACAGGGCGAAGATATTTACCTTCCACAAAATTCCATCTACAATAGATAAGTTTCGGCAATCATCTTCATTATTTCCTTGATCAAACCGCCTCTGGGCACATCGGCAGCGGCTATCAAATTGACCTCCTTCACCAGATCCCCGTCCTGGTAGACCTTCATCTCTCCCAGTTTCTGTCCGCGTTCAACCGGTGCATCAATGTAGGGCTGAAGTCGTTTTTCGGTAGTAATTTTCTTTTCCTGACCTTTTTCTACTATGGCGCCGACATCCTCTTCCGCGATCACCTCAACACTATCACCTAAACCTTTGCCGACTGTGACAATACCGCAGACACTTCCCCGGCTGAAAAAGCTTTTATAGGCATACTTGGCGAAGCCGTAGTTAAAAAGCTTCATCATATCCCGATGATTGCCATGCTGTTTGGGAGAAGCCATAACTGCACCAATCAAGCGCAGTCCATCTCTTTTGGCGGTGGCTGTTAAGCAATATTTAGCCTCATTGGTCCATCCCGTTTTGAACCCATCCGCTCCTTCATACCACCATAACAACTTGTTTGTGTTGAAGAGCTTAAACTCACCCTGCCGCAAGTTGTACTCTTTAATAGAAGTGTATTCTAAAATTTTCGGATATTGCAGAGCATAACGACCCATGACCGCCATGTCATAGGCGCTGCTGTAATGGTTTTCGGCTGGTAAGCCATAGGCATTTACGAAATTAGTGTCTTTCAACCCCAACATCTTGGATTGCCGATTCATGCGGTCTACAAAACTCTGGTGAGTCCCTTCCAGATGTTCAGCTACTGCCACACTAGCATCATTAGCTGAACCCACGGCGATGGCGATCATCATTTCCTCGAAAGTCATCTCTTCGCCTGGTTCCAAATATACTTGGGAACCTCCCATTTTCCAGGCCTCTTCACTGGTTATCACCTTGTCTTTCACACTGGCTTTGCCTTCTTCCAAATCCTGCGCAGCTAGAATCATAGTCATCAGCTTGGTCATACTAGCAGGCGCCAGCCGCTTATGTTCATCCTGGGCCAGTAACACTTTTCCGGAATCGGCATCGATCAACACATAAGACTCAGCTTCTACCTCTACCTGGTCAGCCTGGGCGGGGCTAACCACGCCCAAAGTCAGCAGCAATAAACACGTTAGTATCCAGACCAGACTTTTTCCGGGCTGTCTCAAGGCTACACCTCCCCTTAACTCTACTTTTTAGATTATATTGGCCCCTGGCAGAGATTATTCCAGGCGGAGGTGCAATTGGAAAACGCCCGTAACAATACGGGCGTTCGTTGGT
>CAZTZX010000051.1:0-10625 GCA_964618175.1 uncultured Syntrophomonas sp.
TGGCGGAGGCGTGTGCGAATCGAACACACCAACGGCAGGATCACTACCGCTCGGCTGGATTTGAAGTCCAGGCGGCCCACCAGGACCGATCCGCCTCCGTACTATTTTCCGCTTTTAGAGTATATAGCCCTCAACGAGGCTTTGTCAAATTGAACGGCTCTCATGAAACTTGACCGTCCAGAAGGCATCAGCAAACCCCTGTTCATTAGGCTAATGAAAAGGGGTTCGTATTCGGGCTATAGGCGCGACTTCTTATCGCTTTAGGTCATTCATCCATACTGGCGACGGTTAAAACTGATTCGATGTCATAACCGCGTTTTTTGAATTCTTCCAAAATGGGGTCACAGTCCAAGGTTTCTACTCTTATGATGGCCTTGTATTTATCTTTTTTGTCATCATGATAGGCTACCGCATTTAAGATATTTATGCCTTTACCGGCTATCATACCGGTAAGATCAGCTAAGGTTCCGGGTGCTTCGCTGATATATACATCTAGGCGGCTGTGGGGTTTATGAACCCCCAAAATATCGATCAAGGCATCAAATACGTCGGTCTCAGTGATGATCCCAACTAGCTGGTCGTTTTCTATAACCGGCAGACCGCTGATTTTGTTCTGGCGCATGATTTTGGCGGCTGTTTCGATGTAAGTATCCGGGGTGACTGTGAAAACCGTCTGTTTTTTCGGCAAAATATCTTTGATCTTGGTTTTGGCCAGCAGATAATTCAGTTCATGGACACTGAGTGAAGTAGCTGATGATGGGGCAGCCTGGTTTAAATCGGATAGGGTGGTGATGCCCACCAATTTCCCCTTGTCCTGTACAGGAAGCCTCCGAATATTGCTTTCTTTCATAAGACGGAATGCTTCGTTTAAACTGGTGTCCAACTGCACAACCTTGACTTCTGTACTCATCCGATCTTTTACCTTCATAGATATTACCCCCTTTTACCACCTTTGGGCTAACCGCCCAGATATGCTTTCTTGACTTGTTCACTGTTCATTAATTCCTGAGCAGTACCCTGTAATACAATTTCTCCGGTTTCAATAACATAGGCTTTATCGGCAATCGATAGGGCCATGTTGGCGTTCTGCTCTACTAATAGTATAGTAGTGCCTCGTTCGTTAATGTCTTTGATGATTTCAAAGATCTCTTTTACTAATAGCGGTGCCAGGCCCATGGAGGGCTCATCCATTAACAGCAGTTCCGGACTGGCCATTAGAGCCCGCCCGATCGCCAGCATTTGCTGTTCGCCTCCACTTAAGGTGCCGGCCATTTGCTTATGTCTTTCTTTTAGACGGGGAAAGCGGCCAAACACCTTATCCATATCTATGGCGATCTCTTTTTTATCTTTGCGTAAGTAAGCTCCCATTTCTAGATTTTCCATGACGCTCATGGATGGGAACACCCGACGTCCTTCCGGTACTTGGGAAATACCCAGCCCCACGATTTTTTCGGGAGGAACGTGCGTAATATCCTGGTTTTTATACATAATGGACCCAGAGCGGGGCCGCAGCAACCCGGATATGGTCTTTAAGGTAGTGGTCTTGCCAGCTCCATTGGCACCTATCAAAGTGACTATAGAACCCTGTTCCACACTAATGGATAGTTTCTTTAAGGCGTGAATAGCACCATAATACACCTCAATCTCTTTGACCTCGAGCACTAGCTGACCTCCTCTCCTAGGTATGCTTCAATAACTCGTTTGTTGTTGCGTATCTCTTCTGGTGAACCTTCGGCTATAATTTGTCCGTAGTCCAGTACATAGATCCTCTCACATACCCCCATCACCAGCGACATATCGTGCTCGATGAGGAGTATGGTCAGATCAAACTGCTCCCGAACAGAGCGTATAAGTTCCATTAGATCGGCGGTTTCCTGAGGATTCATGCCAGCAGCAGGCTCATCCAGAATTAAAAGCCGGGGATTGGTGGCCAGGGCTCTGGCAATTTCCAAACGGCGCTGCTCACCATACGGTAGGCTATTAGCTATTTCATTACGCTTGTCTTCCAGGTCAAATATCTGTAAATAGCGGTTGGCCTTCTCCTTAATTTCCGCTTCGCCTTTAAAGAAGCTTGGCACACGCATAATGGCGCTAAGCAAAGGATACTGCACATCCTTATGCAAGGCGATGCGGACATTGTCCAGAACGGTTAGGTCATTAAAAAGACGAATGTTTTGAAAGGTACGGGCAATACCGCGACTGCAGATTTCATGAGGCGGCAAGCCAGTTATATTATGCCCCTCAAAATTTATGGCGCCTTCATCTGGTTTATATACCCCGGTAATAAGGTTAAAAACCGTGGTTTTCCCGGCACCATTGGGGCCAATCAGTCCGATCAAGTCATTCTCTTCCAATTTGGCACTAAAATCTAAAACTGCACTCAGTCCACCAAAAGATTTGTGGAGGTGTTCAATAGTCATCAACGTCATTTCTTATCACCCCACAATCTTCCAAAGGTCTTCCTGCCTAATTCGCGGTTGCCCATCAGTCCCTGCGGGCGATAGATCATAACAATGATCAATATTAGGGCATACAAGATCATGCGTATAGCCGGGAATGACTGTAAAACAGCGGTCAGAACCGTTACAAATATAGCGGCAATGACGGCACCGGTGGTACTTCCTAACCCGCCCAGCACTACCATGACCAGTATGTCAAATGACTTCATAAAGTTGAATGTTTCCGGTTTGATTATATAGAAGTAATGCGCATACAAAGCACCTGCCAAACCAGCAAACATGGCTCCAACAACGAAGGCCAGTACTTTATACTTGGTGGTATTCACACCCATTAGCTCGGCGGCAACTTCATCTTCACGTACTGAAATGATCGCCCGTCCATAACTGGAATTAACCAGATTGACAATTACCAGTATAGTGACCACTACCCCCGCAAACATCCAGGGCCAGGTAGACAGTTTGGCTATACCCATGATTCCCGCCGGGCCGTTTACATATTCGATGTTCTGCAGAACCACCCGAATGATTTCGCCAAATCCCAGCGTGGCAATGGCCAAATAATCTCCGCGCAGCCTTAAGGTAGGCACGCCAATTATGAAACCTGCCAAGCCTGCTGCCAGACAAGCCGCAATAATACCTACTATAAATGGCATCCCCATATAAGTAGTCATTATTACGGAGGCATAAGCACCCACAGCCATAAATCCAGCATGCCCCAAAGAGAGCTGTCCGGTAAAACCATTGATCAGACTAAGACTAACTGCCAAAATGATATTGACACATATGGAAGCCAGGTTTATCTGATAGTATTGATTAAGCAGACCGGTACTGATCAAGTACTGCACCAGGGTGAATACTACCACCAGGATGCCCACCTCAAAGATAAATTGTCCCGGCTTAAAAGTTTTTTGCATCGTCTGTCACCTACACTTTTTCACCGGTGTTCTTACCAAACAACCCGGTTGGCTTAATCAACAGAATAATTATCAAGACACCAAAGGCTACTGCGTCCCGATAGAGGCTGCTACCGTAACCACTCACGAGAGTTTCCAGAATTCCCATGAGGAAGCCGCCTACCATGGCGCCGGGAATTATCCCGATACCACCCAAAACAGCTGCCACAAAGGCTTTAATTCCTGGAATCATTCCCATCAGTGGGTTTATGGAATTATAGTAGACCCCGATCATTACCCCAGCTGCAGCCGCCAGAGCAGATCCGATAGCAAAGGTAATCGATATGGTTCTGTCTACGCTTACCCCCATCAACATAGCGGCATCCTTGTCCAAGGAGACAGCGCGCATGGCCTTCCCCGTTTTAGTGCGTTTAATAATATACTGCAAAATTATCATTAAGACCACGGCTGATATGAAAACAAAGATGTCTTTGCTGGATAAGGTCAATCCCATAACATTGTAATTGGTTACAGCAAAAGCCTCAGCAGGATAAACTCGCTGAGTAGGGGTGAAAAAGAAAATCATGGTGTATTCCAAGAAAAAGGACATACCTATGGCCGTAATAAGTGCTGCGATGCGCGTCGAGTTGCGTAATGGTTTATAGGCAACTTTTTCGATTACTACCCCTAACACACCACAGGCTATCATGGCCATAGCCATAGCCACGAAAATATTCGTGCCCATAATAGATACTGCAAAGAAACCTACATAGGCTCCTACCATCATGATATCACCATGGGCGAAGTTGATCAGCATGACTATTCCATAAACCATAGTATAGCCCAGTGCTATCAGAGCATAAATAGCTCCCAATGATAATCCATTTACCATTTGCTGCATAAACTCAAGCAATAAAGACACATCCTTTTGTCACAACTGAAAGAGAGGGGCATCCCCTCCCTTTCAGAAACTGCAACACCTATCTTGGTACCTGGTTTCCATCCTTATATTCAATAACAACAATTTCTTTATCAGGGTTATTTCTCTCATTGATGCTCATACGTCCAGTAATACCCTGGAAGTCAGTCGTAGCTGACAGAGCGTCTCTGACCTGAACCGGATCAGCTGCACCAGCCCGCTCGATAGCGTCGGCTAACAGTTTGGCAGTATCATAGCCCAGTGCGGCAAAGGAATCCGGAACTTTGTTGTATTTAGCTTTATAAGCTTCAATAAAGCCCTGGATGACCGGATCCGGGTCATCTATGGAATAGTGGTTGGTAAAGAAAGTATCGTTCAAGGCATCCACACCAGCCACACTGATCATGTCAGGAGAATCCCAACCATCACCACCGCCGATGGGACAGGTTATACCCATCTCACGAGCCTGTTTGATCAATACCGCTACTTCGGTATAATAGCCAGGTACATAAATGAATTCCGGGTTGGTTCCCTTGATTTTAGTTAAAGTAGCACGAAAATCTTTATCCTGAGCTACAAAACCTTCTTCAGCTACAATAGTACCACCTTTAGCGGTGAATTCCTCTTTGAAATATTTAGCAAGGCCCTTGGCGTAATCATCGGAAGTACTGCCAAATACCGCAGCATTCTTGACCTGCAGCTCTTCCAGAGCGAAATTGGCCATGCGGCGAGCCTGGTCAGAATCCAGGAAGCATACGGTAAATATATAATCTCTAACCGTATCGGTTTTTTCATCATAAGTTACACTGGCAGCTGTAGCAGCAGGTGCCAACAGCGGAATCTGATTTTCCATCATAACCGGAGTACTGCCGGCCACATTACCACTGGTCAAAGGACCGATTTGGGCCACGACTTTCTCTCCTACCAATGCAGCACTGATGCTCATTGCTTCGTCAGGAATTGACTTACAGTCCCTGGACAACGCTTCGATCTGTTTGCCCAAGACGCCACCGGCCGCATTGAGCTCTTCAATGGCCAGTAAAGCTCCGTTAGAGGCGTTGCTTCCATAGCTAGCCACCGGTCCGGACAACTCGGTATTGATACCGACTTTGATGGTATCCCCTTCCTGGGCAGAATTGTCGCCTCCCTGACCACAACCGGCTACCATGCTCAGCATGAACAGCATGAGCACTACCATTGATACTCGCTTACGTATCCTCATCCAAACTCCTCCTCATTTTTATTGCTCTCACTCCCCGATAGGTTGTGAAAAACCCCTTAGTTAAACGATTTGCAGCTCCCACTTGCCGCACCGGTCACCCCAGCGAGCCAAAAGATCGCCGTCTTGATAAAACTGTACCACCTCACAGGCATTGGAACAGCCTTTACATTCAAAGCTGGTGGTCACGTATTTTATATCCTTAAGGTTAAATCCCTTAAAACTGGTACTTCCTTTTTTAGCGTAGATATCTTTAGCCAGCAGGGCCGCTCCAATAGCTCCCATAACACCGAAATGGGGGGGAACCGTTACTTCCGTCTTCAAGTAGTGGTTGAAAGCTTGTACCAACCCGGCATTGGCCGCCACTCCGCCCTGGAATATGACCGGATCGAGTATTTCTTTGCCCTTGCCGACATTATTCATATAATTTCTTACTAAGGCTTCACATAAGCCAGCGATAATATCATCAGTGTTATATCCCAGCTGTTGTTTGTGTACCATGTCTGATTCGGCAAATACTGCACATCGTCCTGCTATTCGTACAGGATTTTTTGCTTTTAAGGCGTAATTGCCAAATTCTTCAATAGGAATCAACAGGCGGCTGGCCTGCTGATCCAGGAAAGACCCGGTTCCGGCAGCACAGACCGTATTCATGGCAAAATCTGTCACCACGCCATCCCGCAGAATAATAATCTTGGAATCCTGTCCGCCGATTTCAATTATGGTTCGTACTCCGGGAACAATGTTAGAAGCGGCCACCGCATGAGCGGTAATTTCATTTTTGACTACGTCCGCACCTACGATCATACTGGTTAAGAATCGTGCGCTACCGGTAGTGCCGGCCGCTAAGATCTCCACTTCACCCGCCAGTTCCTTGCCAATATCGTATATCCCCTGTTGAACTACCTCAATGGGACGGCCACTAGTACGCAAGTAACTATCCGCCAGCAACTTTCCATCGGCATCCACTACGACAATGTTGGTACTTACTGATCCAACGTCGACCCCTAGAAAACCTTTCATATGACTAACCTTTCCGATTTTGCTTTACTCTCGCGCCGTCTTTGCAGGAGATCTACAAACGCCTCCAAACGGGTTTGTACTCCGGCTTTACCGGTTTGTTCGTCAATAAATAACGTCAGTATCGGTATGCCGTAATCCTGGCTTACCGTTGGCAGTATACCTTTCGCTACAATTTCAGGAATACAAGCAAAAGGTGCTAACTGTACTACTCCATCAAATCCATGTTTAGCATACAGAATCGTTTCCGCAACACTGTTGACCCCGTGTCCCCCAATAGTATCTGCGTTCAAATAGGGACGAGCCATGGCTTTTATGTCTCCCTCCAGATTAACGATGGTATTATTACGGGTATAGGCGCTTAGATAAATGGAGCGATCGGTATGTACTCCCATCTCCCCCAACATGATCTGTATATAGTGGTTGGCCGACGGTTCCAGAACAACGTATATTTCTCCAATGATGCCAATTTTCAGCGGATTGCGGCTGTCGTCGCGAGATACACTTTCTAAAAGCCGCAGTCCTTCCTGACGTGCGTCGGCCAGTTCCGCCAAAGTGTTGGCTTGATCCACCATATCCAAGCCCTTCCACAGGGCTCGAGTGGTATCGCCCCGATGTACCTCATAGGGTCTTGTTTCATGGGAGCACAATTCTAAATCATCTAGGGCCTTAACTTTTTCCCAGGTAACCTCTAACGCATTTATAACTTGTTTTACTGACCGCCCCCCCGTTTTGCGCAGCCAGTGAATCGTTTTGAAAAAGCCTTTAAAATCATCCAGCGGTAGTTCAAAGGCTATCAGTTTCACATCAAGGCCAAGTTCCTCCAACAAATATCTGTGCATGACCCAATAGTAACCGGCCCGACAGGGACCTCGGCCTCCCGAAGTCAAAATCAGTTCGGCACCCATTTCCACTACTTCCAAATAGGTTCCCATAAGTATCTTATAGGGAATGCAGGCGAACTCAGGGGCATGCCGCACACCTAAATCCAGAGTATGTTTGCTTGGTTCAGGCGGTACGATGCATTCGTGTCCCAGGTTTTCTACCAGCCATTTCAGGGCAATGTACGAGTATCCCATATGCGGAAAACTTATCTTCATTACTTGTCCCTCCTATAGCGGAGCATATCCACGAAGGCTTCTAACCGTGTACGCACACCGCTTTCACCGGTATGCTCATCAATAGAAATAGGTAAGTAGGGCTTACCTCGGCGGCGGGCTTCTATTTCCAGGAGTCGATCCACCATGGAATCCGGTCCGCACGCAAAAGCAGTTATGTGGATGATCCCATCAATATAGCCTTTTTTCATATAGTAAAGTGCGCCATAAACGGCCCGATTGGAAAAATACCAGAACATACTTTTAGGCAGTTCAGCGGCTTCTTGATTTAAGATTTTATCACTAAGCATATCCTGTGTGTACACTTTAATATTTTCTTTGTGCAGTATATTAAGCAACCCCACATTGATGTAAGAGTCATAAATAGTATAAGGATAGCCGATTACCGCTAAATTGAATTCAGGATCGTTAAGATCATAAGATAATGGCTTCTCTGGGGGAAACAGTATATCTATGGCTTCGGGCGGCATTTTCCCTTGTTCTAATAGGGTCAGAAAGCGTTGATGAACCTGCTTGGCCTTCTGATAAGCAGCTCGGCTCTCCACAGCGCTGTTACCCAGACGGTCTCCTATTTCCTGACAAGCTACCGCCATTACTTCTTCGGGTTTTTTGCTCTTATTGCCTTTTTTGCTTTTTTGGCCGGAATAGAGGTGATTGATATCTATGCTGGTGTCAATAATCGGCGGAGCGTTGGTGAATGTTAATCGTATCAAATCGGGCAAGCCCAAGAATTTGGGGCAGAAGGTCTCTGACCCAAAATCACCATGCCGCCGTACGCTGACTAAACGCGGGCAGAAAATATAGTCGACCTGGCTAATCAGGCTGTCTACATGGCCGTGATATATTTTGATAGGAATACAGGCATCGTTTACGGTTTCTTCTACACCCCGGTCTAAAATCGCTCGGGTAGTAGGCGTCGACACCACTACTTCGTGACCAAGATCCTCGAAAAAAGTTTTCCAGAATGGGAAATACAGATAATATGCCAAGGCATGTGGAATCCCAACTTTAGCCACTTTACAATCCTCTCTTCTCAACTCTGCTACAGTTTTACCCGCATATCCCCTACTCTGCGTGTAAAGCGAATCTTATCATAATATTCTACCAGAGGCAGGGCGTACTTGCGAGAGGTATCGAACAAGTCACGTGCTGTGGCTAAACTCAGTTCTTTTTCATCCCGAAAATACTCCTCCATCCTCGTTTTTCCTTCTTCTATAGCCTGTCTGGAAAAATATATATCCGTGCCGATTTTGATCAGTTGTTCTTCATTGAGCAAATAAGTCAGCAGTTCGTGAAAATGAGCCTCGTCACTCCCCACTTCCTGACGCAGTTCTTCCGGAGAGGGAGGATTGAACAAGCGCTGCTTCATGCTAGCCATGATTTGCTCCAACCGCTCCTGGTCAGCCTGGTCTGGCCGAGGTTTGAAACCCGGCAGGGCTAATAGATTACTGCCGCTCTTCATCTGCCCGTTAGATTCTAATGCTTTTAATATAGCATTAAAAGTCTTGCCATTGATAGCTGGAAAATGGCGGCTACGCATATCCTCCTTGGGATAACCTGGCCTTAATGGATACTTCTGTTGGTAGGCTTCCAAAGTAGTTTTCATTTTGCTGCCGATCATATCTAAACCAAACTGGCTTATATATTCACTGTTTTTCAAATCGTGAATCTGTTCATCTTCCACCAACTGGGCTATTTCACGGTGGATATCCTCTTCTTTAGTTCCGGTCTTTTTGACCAATTCCGCTATGGTCAAGGTCTGTTCCGGTTGGGAGCGCATTTCCTGCAGCAACACATCATAAAGGCTGCCTTCCTCCTTGGTGGTTAATTGTTCCAGGACATCTTCCTTAAAACGTTTTTGTTTAGGAGCGTTGGCATCAATGATGGTTCCTCCCCCTATGGTAGTGACCGGGGAGTAGTAACGAATAACAAAATGATCTCCTTTATAGCCTACAATGGGTTTTTCCAGAACGATCTGGGCATAAGACTCTTCTCCGGGATGCAATTCGTCCCGATCCAAAAGCACAATCCGCCCCAGGGCTTCATCGGTGCCCAGATGAAAACGAATGCGGTTCCAGTTTTTTAGATTGCGGGGGGAAGATGGCAGTAATCTTAAGCGGACATCAACACGATAGGATGGTGATAGATAGCCGCTGCTAGCCAGCAAATATCCCCGGCGTATATCAGCTACCTCAATGCCCTGCAGATTGACGGCCACTCGTTGGCCAGCATAGGCGGTATTTACTTTATCATTGTGAACTTGCAGCGTTCTTACCTTTACCGGTCGTTTTACCGGCATCAGCTCCAAGGTGTCCCCTTGCTGGATCTGCCCCGACCACAAGGTGCCGGTGACCACCGTTCCAAAGCCGGACATAGTAAAAACGCGATCAATAGGTAGACGAGCATAATCAAGTACCGGTTTCTCCGGGATGTCAACCGCCCTGGCTTCAATAGTGGCCATTAATTGGTCAAGGCCTTGCCCAGTCACGGCAGAAACAGGTATAATTGGTGCGCCTTTGAGGATTGACTTGTCGATATACTGACGGATCTCATCCTCCATCAGCATCAGCCATTCTTCATCCACCAGGTCTATCTTGGTGATCACGACAATTCCCTGGCGAACATTCAACAGTTCAATGATGTCCATATGCTCCCGGGTTTGCGGCATGACCCCTTCATCGGCTGCAATTGTCAGTATTACCATATCGATTCCAAAGGCACCAGCCACCATATGGCGAATAAACCGTTCATGCCCGGGCATATCTACGATAGCCGCTCTTTGACCGCTGGGTAGGGAAAAGGGTGCAAATCCCAATTCTATGGATATCCCCCGCTTCTGTTCCTCCTTGAGTCGATCAGTCTCGATCCCGGTCATGGCCTTTACCAGAGTTGTCTTACCGTGGTCTATATGCCCGGCTGTACCAATGACTAGCCTCTTCAATCCTGTTCCCCTTTCTGGCCATCTGCCTTCAGGTCATGCAATGCCTGGTAGATCTT
>CAZTZX010000051.1:10725-14610 GCA_964618175.1 uncultured Syntrophomonas sp.
GCCCGCAGCTGCAGTTCAGAACGGCTCATACTCAGCATATGTATAACCGGCAGGTTCTTTTCCGGGAATCCGGCCAGGTATTCGATCAAAGTGGCTTCCAAGGCGGCAATAGTAAGCTTATCAACCCGCAGAGCCCGGGTTAATTGATTTCTTTTCATCGCTTCTATAGGCAGTTTACGGCCTACTATGATTCCTGACTGAGGCCCTCCCAAGAGTTTATCACCACTGAAAGTGATCACGTCAGCTCCGGCGGCCACACTCTGCTGAACAGTGGGTTCCTCGCCTAACCCGCAGCTAGAAGGTTTGAATAGAATGCCGCTGCCCAGATCCTGCATCACCGGCAGGGTGGTCTCCTGCCCCAGTTTAACCAGGTCAGAGAGGGCCACTTCGGCTGTAAAACCCTCAATTTTATAATTGGAGGTATGCGCTGCAAAAAGCAATCCGGTGTCTTCTCCAATAGCTTCAGCGTAATCACGCAGATATGTTTTATTGGTCGTTCCCACTTCTTTGAGCAGAGCCCCGCTTAGTTTCATAACCTCCGGAATGCGAAACGCTCCGCCGATTTCCACCAATTGTCCCCGGGACACTATGACTTCTTGATTGGTTGCCAGGGTATTGAGACCTAGTAATACCGCGGCAGCATTATTATTTACTACCAGAGCGGCTTCAGCGCCGGTCAGGCGGCACAGCAAGTCTTCCACATGCACATAGCGAGAGCCGCGTTCCCCTTTTCCCAGATCTAATTCCAAGTTGTTGTAGAAACTTCCCATCTGGTTCAGGTAGTTTAAGGCGGTTGGAGACAAAGGGGCTCGTCCGAGGTTGGTATGCAATATTACTCCTGTACCATTAATAACCCGCTTCAAGGTTCCCTGGGTAAGAACTTGCAGACGTTGCCCTACATCCTGGCAGACCCATGCGGTTACCTGAGCACGAGTTACTTCGCTGTCGATAAGCTTCAAGCGCGTGCGCATAGCTTCGATAGCCTCCCGCAATACTTCCACCACAAAGCTGCGATTATAATGATTAAGTTGTTCTTGCAAGCCTTGGTCTTCAAGCAGTTCGTCAACCGATGGAATATTCTTTAGATTATTCACCATTTTACCTCCTTGGCCCCCCGTATAGCTGGCTTATATTATAATACATTCGCCGCAGGATGTCTTTTCCGGCCTGCCACAAAATAGCTGCTAATATTACTACTCCTAATAGGCCGAATATAGGATATATTCTGCCCACCAGAGTGGAAAAACTCTGCATAGACAGAGGCAGGGCCAGAGTACTGCATAGAATCAGACACGTTCCGTAGCTGAACCCTGAAAATTTGGCTATGCGCTGAGCAAATCCATAGGTGTTGGCGATAGCTGTGGTGAGGATGCCTATCCATAACACGACCGTATAAATGTACTTGGTGGTGATAGATATTTGGCCGGCTACAAACAGCATCGGAACCTGATAATGCATAACGACCGGCAAGAATCGGGAAAGAGCCAGATAATTCAATACGACCAACAAGCCCAGTAGCAGTCCGCCCCAGACCGCTCCAATGACGCCATCGCGGCGCTGGCCTACACTCTGATATTCTGTTAACACCACCATGGCCAGGGCAAAGTTATAAGCTACATACAGTAAACAGGACAAGCCCCACCATTGTCCGGTCTCACTGCTCATATAAGCGCTGTACACCTCGGCTTGGCTGCCATCCACACATAGGGCTGCATAGGCCGAGATAATCAAGAGTAAGACAAGTTTAATCGGCACCAGCAGATTATAGGAGTAAATCAAGCCGCGCCGCCCCGCCAACAAGAATATCACTACCATTAGGTAGGCTGCTAAAATCCCCGCTTTTTTGGGCAGGTACAAATGCTCATAAAACACCGCTCCGCTGGCCGAAAACATGGTGGAAATACCTAGAAACAAAAAGACCGCCAGCAAAATGTCAATCACCGGACTGATTCGTTCCCCCATTACTTTGGAAAGTAGATCCTGATAATTGGAAACCCGGTGGCGATGAGACAGATAGAGCAGCAATCCGCCCATCAGCGCAAATAGAAGGGTAGCTGCCAGCGCTCCTGTCAACCCACCGCTTCCATAGGCGACAAAGAATTGGACTATTTCCTGTCCGGAAGCAAAACCCGCCCCAATCACTGC
The DNA here is from genome assembly GCA_964618175.1 of uncultured Syntrophomonas sp. Lineage (GTDB taxonomy): Bacteria > Bacillota > Syntrophomonadia > Syntrophomonadales > Syntrophomonadaceae > DTU018. The sequence goes on from CAZTZX010000051.1 coordinate 12,871, forward strand.
TCCCAAATAGCCCATTACTAAAATAAGCCGAATTTTTAGATGTTTCATGTGCTTCTCCCCGGCCGGCATATGATAATTAATATTCATTGTCAGCGGGAAATACAGCATAAAAATATTGGCAGGCGTGAAGAATGATACAAAGCAGCTTAGGAGGGACGGATTTGTCACTTATCAAGCAATCACCCACGGACGAAAGCCTGTCAGTCCATTATGAAGATCCCTTTTGTTTTTCGCGCATCGAGCGTAATGTTCATTCACTATTGGTTGATTTCAATTGTGATCGTTCCCGGGAAATAGTCTTTGTCTGCGTTGGTACCGATCGAGCCACCGGGGATAGTCTGGGACCACTGGTTGGCACGCGTCTGCGCAGCTTCAGTCGCAGTATCAATATATATGGAACTTTGCAAGAGCCGACTCATGCTACCAATATGCTGCAGGTACTGGATGATTTACAGCAGAAATATAAAAACCCGCTTATAATCGCGGTTGATGCCTGTCTGGGTAGTTATGAAAGAGTGGGCTATATAAATATTAAGAAAGGCAGCCTTAAGCCAGGTACAGCCTTGAAAAAGACCCTGCCGGAGGTAGGGGATTTTCATGTTTCCGGGGTGGTAAATGTAGGAGGGTTTCTGGAGCATATGGTTCTGCAGAACACCCGCTTGTATCTGGTATATCAGATGGCGGATATAATAGCGCGAGGATTATTCATGGCCTGCAGTCGTTTTGACTATGACAGTCGCACTTCCGCGGCAGCCCTCAGCTAATGCCTACACTCCAGAGCTAGAGAGAATAGTTGCTATTTCTTCGTCTTCAACCGCCGAAAAGTCTCGATAAAACTGTCCTACGGCCATAAAGGTATCCGGAACCTCCAGAACAACCATATGGTCAACCTGGTTAACTAGAGCATCAAAGGCGGTTCGAGCACAGACAGGAGTGGCTATGATAATACGGGCTGTCCCGGTTCTTTTTAGATAGTCAATGGAAGCCGCTATAGTAGACCCGGTAGCAATGCCGTCATCCACCAGCAAGACATGACGTCCTTCTAGACGAGAGGGGGACCGTTTGCCTCTATAAAGGTGAGTTTGCCTGATTAGTTCGTTTTTGGTTTCTTCTACTGATTGGCGATAAATTTGTTCTTCCGTGGTGAAAAAAGACTGTGCCTTTTCAGGTACGATCACCTTGCCATCGGGGGCAATCGCTCCTGCTATCGGTACATCCAAGCCGGGCGATCCAATTTTACGAGATAATATAATATCTATTTCTTTGTCAAACCAGCGGGCAATAATGTCAGCCGCAACCACCCCTCCTCGGGGTATGGCCAAAACCAAATCGAACTGGAGATCTTGTTTTTCCAGTTCTTCGGCCAGCAAGTATCCGGCGTGCTTGCGATTTAAAAACAACTATTTCACCTGCCTGCTTTTTGCTTTTCACCCGCTTCGGAAAATCTATTTCTTCCACTGGACGGCTGTTGCTCAGTCCGCCCCATAGAAGTATTCCCGTTCAACTGACCACCTTCATCGATGGTGAATGCTGCACACTGCACATCGCCCGCCATTACACCGCTGGATGATAAATCAAAGCGGCCGCTTATTATGGCATTACCTTCGATGCGGCCAGCCAGTTTTAGATTAGCGGCTTTTACTTCTCCTTTTACTTTGCCTTGCTCACCTATAATTAAATCGCCTTTAATATTTACTTTGCCTTCGACTTTTCCATCAATGCGAACTGATCCCTGCGATG
>CAZTZX010000052.1:0-14448 GCA_964618175.1 uncultured Syntrophomonas sp.
CACACCAGTTGGCGCTTACCTTGATAAGCTTTGGCTACTGCCGCATCAAAAACCCTGGATGCGGCTGCCCATATGTCTGGTCCAGTCCCATCGCCTTCTATAAAAGGAATAACCGGATGATCAGGCACATTTAAGACACCGTTTACAACCGTTATTTTTTCCCCCTGCATAATGTCCTCCTATCAGTCAAAATTAAAAGTCCCATGTTTCTTGAAATGTTCCACCAAGCCACCGTCAGAAAGAATCTTGAGCATTACCTCCGGTAGAGGTGTAACAGGAATATCTACCCCTTTAGTCTTATTATGCAAAACGCCTTTTTGCAGATCAATGATCACTTCGTCGCCGGCATCAATCTGGTCTGTATCACATTCTATCAAAGGCAGTCCGGTATTAATGCAGTTGCGGTAAAATATCCGCGCAAAAGACTTGGCGACCACCGCACTGATATCGGCATTGATAATGGCCAAGGGAGCCTGCTCACGCGACGATCCGCAGCCAAAGTTGCGTCCCCCCACGATCATATCTCCGGGTGTCACTTTGGAGTAGAACTCCGGATCCAGGTCTTCCATTACGTACTTGGCTAGTTCTTTCATGTCTAGAGTTTTGAACTTATGCCGTCCGGAAATAATATAGTCTGTATTAACATCATCACCAAACTTGTGAGCCTTACCTTGTAAATCCATGCTGTTCCTCCTCCCACCCTATTTCATATACTCACGGGGATCAGTGATCCGACCGTTAAGTAGAGAAGCCGCTACAGTAGCTGGCGAAGCCAGATATATGAAAGCCTGAGGGTTGCCCATACGTCCCTTAAAGTTGCGGTTAGCAGTGGAGATTACATTTTCTCCATCCGATGGCACTCCATTATGGGTGCCTACACAGGGTCCGCAACCAGGAGTAACCACTGCTGCTCCGGCTTCCACAAAAGTCTCGATCAAACCTTCGCGAATAGCCTGCAGATAAATAGAACGAGAAGCAGGAGCAACTATCAAGCGTGTTCCGCGGGCAATCTTACGTCCCTTGAGAATGCCGGCAGCAATCCTCAAGTCTTCTAAGCGCCCGTTGGTACATGTACCCAGAACTCCCTGCTGAATAGGCGTTCCGGCCACATCTGACACGGAAGATACATTATCAACTGTATGAGGGCTGGCTACCTGGGGGGCCAGCTGAGAAACATCATATTCTTTTACCTGCGCATATACCGCATCCGCATCCGCGCTAACCGGTGTAAACTCCCGCTGGCTGTGCTGTTTTACCCAGGCGATCGTCTTATCATCAGCTTCCATTACACCGCATTTAGCTCCCATTTCGATGGCCATATTGCTCATAGAAAAGCGGGCCTCGATAGATAAGTCATCAATAGCTGAGCCCACGTATTCAGCCGCCATATAGGTAGCACCATCAGCGGTAACATCACCAATCAGATACAGGATCAAGTCCTTGGAAAAAACCCCGTTCGGCAACGGCCCGTTGAGCACGAATTTAAAGGTTTCGGGAACCTTAAACCAGAGTTTCCCGGAAATGATACCTGCGGCCAAATCCGTTGATCCCACTCCGGTGGAAAATACGTTTATAGCTCCATAAGTACAGGTGTGGGAATCAGCCCCGATCACCAGATCGCCGGGCACCACATGCCCCTGTTCCGGCACCAGTTGGTGACAAACCCCATCTCCGATGTCATAGAAGCAAATACCCTGCTCCTCAGCAAACTCTCGCATCTGGTGATGCAGATCAGATACCCCCTGCAAAGGGCTGGGAGCACTATGGTCGATCACCATCGCCACCCGAGCAGGATCAAATACCTGCTTAGCTTCCATCTCCTTAAAAGCTTTGATAGCCAATGGTGAAGTACCATCTTGTCCCATTATAAAGTCCAGATTGGCCACTACAATATCATTGGCTTTTACATCCAACCCGCTCTTGTTGGACAGAATCTTTTCCGCAATGGTCTTGCCCACTTTCTTTACTCCATCTCCTTCGCTAATTCTTCATAGATAACCATGAGTTCTTTATCAAATAGGGATCGCTTTAAGTCGATAGACATCTGGCGCGCCCTCTTTAAAACTTCTTGAATTATGGGTTCAGGAAATTCCAGGCCATACTCCTTCACAAATTTGGAACGAATAGCCGCCGAGCCCGAATGTTTGCCAATAACGATCTGCCGTTCCAGTCCCACTTCTTCTGGTGAAAACACCTCATAGGTCAGCGGATTCTTTAATACGCCATCACCATGGATACCCGACTCATGGGCAAAAATATTGGAGCCCACAATGGGTTTGCTAACCGACAAGGGACGGCCTGAGGCCTGGGCCACGTACTCGGCAACTTCCCGGAACAAAGTAGTGTTATAGGCAGAATCCACCTGCAGCAAATACTTGAGTCCCATGATTACTTCCTGCAGACAAGCATTGCCGGCTCTTTCACCCAGGCCATTTACAGTCACACCGACGTAATTGGCTCCGGCATAAATTCCCGACAGCGCATTAGCGGCAGCCATACCAAAATCATTATGGGTATGCATCTCGATATCTAACCCGACCGCATCCACCAGAGTTCTTATATAACGAAATGTGGTCAGTGGAGTTAATGTTCCCACCGTATCACAAAAGCGCAATCGATCTGCCCCGGCATGTTTACCAATCAGGGCAAACTCGGTCAAGAAATCCATATCTGAACGGGAAGCATCCTCGGCATTGACTGATACATACAAATCATTATCCTTGGCAAATTTGACTGCATCAGCCATACGGTTCAGAACATCCTCGCGAGTAGTCTGTAATTTATGCTGGATATGGATATCCGACGTGGAAATGGATATGGCCACCGCATCCACGCCACATTCCAGCGATTGTTTAATGTCAGCAATAACTGCTCGGTTCCAGGCCATTATACTGGCTTTCAGCCCCATGTTTACGATCTGTTTTATGCAGTCTTTTTCAAAGCCGCCCATTACCGGTATACCAGCCTCGATCTGGTCTACCCCTATTTGATCCAGGTAGGAAGCAATTTTTAGCTTCTCATCATTGGAAAAGACCACCCCCGCCGTTTGCTCACCATCCCGTAAAGTAGTGTCGACCATATGAATTCTGGCTCCTGGCTCCTGGAACCAGTCTCGATCCAAACTTGATCTGGTCATATTCTCCTCACTCCTTGTTTAGTCTTTCCTTCAGTAACTCATTTACCAGGGCCGGATTTGCCTGTCCCCGGGTAGCCTTCATGATCTGACCAATTAAGAATCCGAAGGCTTTCTCTTTACCATTTTTATAATCTTCAACAACTTTGGCATTAGCTGTTACTGCTTCATCGATAACCTTTTGCAGAGTATCCTGATCGGAAATCTGTTCCATGCCCTTTTCCTTGATGATCTCCTCCGGCGGTTTACCGGTGGAAAACATCTCTTCAAAAACGACTTTAGCCATTTTCCCGCTGATGGTACCTTTATCTATCATTTGCAGCATATCAGTCAAGTGCTGAGGCCGCAGCAAACTATCCTGTAATTCCAGGTTGTTCTGATTTAAGAGACGGCTCAATTCTCCCATCATCCAGTTGGAAATGCTTTTAGCATCATGATAGGACTGCACTGCCTGGTCAAAAAACTGTAGGGTCTGCGGAGTCAAGGTAAGCCAGGCGGCATCGTAATCTGACAATCCGTAATTTCCCATCAATCTCTGTTGAGCCTGATCAGGCAGTTCCGGCATAGATGCGGCAATATCCCGTATCCAACTCGAGTCGATATGCAAAGGTGGTAGATCCGGATCAGGAAAATAGCGGTAGTCATCGGCTTGTTCTTTGGAACGCATGGCCCGGGTCACTTGTTTTTCCTCATCCCAGGTGCGGGTTTCCTGTACCAATTTGTCGCCATCTTCTAGGGCATCTATCTGACGCCCGGCTTCATGTTCAATAGCTCTTTCCAGAGCGCGGAAGGAATTTAGATTCTTGATCTCTACCCTGGTGCCCAGTTTACTCTCTCCCTGGAGTCGCACCGACACATTAGCATCACAACGCAGAGAGCCTTCTTCCATTTTACAATCAGATACTCCGGCAAAAAGTAGGATCGAACGTAGCTTTTCCACATAAGCTCTGGCTTGGGCGGCACTACGCATGTCCGGCTCAGATACGATTTCTAACAGAGGAACTCCACAGCGGTTTAGATTGACCAGCGAAGCGGTAGTGGTAGTAATGGAGCCTTGATGAACCAGTTTACCGGCATCTTCTTCCAAGTGAGCGCGGGTAATGCCAATGCGTTTATGTTCACCTTGCACATCTATGTCCAGAAATCCCTTCCCACAAATAGGCTGATCAAATTGGGAGATTTGATAGGCGTTAGGCAGATCGGGATAAAAATAGTTCTTACGATCAAATTTGCAGGTCTCAGCAATAGCACAGTTTAAGGCTAATCCCGTTCTTATAGCATATGCAACCGCCTGACCATTTAGAACGGGCAGGGCACCTGGAAATCCGGAACAAACTGGACATACCTGCGTATTTGGTTCGGCCCCAAAAGCAGTGGAGCAAGCGCAGAATATCTTGGTAGCCGTCTTTAACTCGGCATGAACCTCCAGACCTATAACTACTTCATATTCTCTATCCATTATTATTCACCCCCAGGGTTGGCCGGGCCTTATGATAGTCAGTGGTTTGTTCGAAAGCATAGGCGGCCTTAAATATGGTACCTTCATCAAATGGTTGGGCCACCAGTTGCATACCGACCGGCATTCCGTTCACAAAACCGCCGGGAATGGACATACCGGGAAGACCAGCCATATTTATGGGTACCGTTAAAAGATCATTTTTATATTGAGCTATTAAGTCACCACTATTTTCGCCGAAGCGGAAAGCAGTGGTGGGGGTGGTAGGAGTTACGATCAAATCAAAGTCGGCGAATACCCGTTGGAAATCTTCGGCAATCAAGCGGCGCACCTTTAAGGCTTTCAAGTAGTAGGCGTCATAATACCCCGAACTTAGAGCGAAGGTTCCCAGCATAATACGTCGTTTTACTTCCTCACCCAAACCAGCCGACCGACTCTGGGAAAACATATCAACCACATTATCAGCCTGCTCATCCCGTAGCCCATAACGGACTCCATCGAAGCGAGCCATGTTGGCACTTGCTTCCGCCGGAGCTATTAGGTAATAAGCCGACAAAGCATATTCACTGTGCGGCAGAGATACTTCCTCAATTACCGCTCCTAACTGCTCATAATGCTTAAGAGCATTCATTACTTGCTGAGCTATCTCACGGTCTACCCCCTCGTGAAAATACTCCCGGGGATAAGCAATCTTTAATCCCTTAATATCAGGGGTCAAAAAGCTGCTATAATCAGGAACCTCTTTATCAATTGAGGTGGAGTCGCGGTGATCATGTCCGGCCAACATATTCATAACCAGAGCACAATCTCTTACATCGCTGGAAATAACCCCTACTTGATCAAATGAAGAGGCGTAGGCCATTACTCCCCAACGGGAAACCCTTCCATAAGTAGGCTTGAGTCCTACTACACCGCAAAATGCAGCGGGCTGCCGCAGCGATCCGCCTGAATCAGTGCCTAGAGCATAGGCAACTTCGCCGGCCGCCACTGCCGCAGCCGATCCTCCTGAGGATCCGCCGGGAACCCGCTCCACATCCCAGGGATTTCTGGTCGGGTAGAAGGCAGACTGCTCAGTTGACGAACCCATGGCAAACTCGTCCAGGTTTAATTTTCCCAGCAGGACTCCCTTATGTTCTGCCAATCGGGCAGCTACAGTAGCATCATAAAAAGGGATAAAGTTCTCCAGCATTCGCGATGAAGCGGTAGTGCGGATCCCCCTGGTACAGATGATATCCTTCAATCCATAAGGTACTCCTCCCAGACCTGGGGTAGGTTCAGCTTCATCGTAGGCTCTAGCCTGCTGTAAAGCTAATTCGCCGGTTACTGTAACGAATGCCTTTATCTGACCCTCTACCTGCTCAATACGGTTAATAAAGGATTCAGTGATCTCCCGGCAGGAGACTTCTTTTTTATCTAGTTTTTCCTTTAATTCATGGCCGGTCAATTCATACAATTGCACTGCTTTCACTCCCCTAGATGATTCGAGGTACTTTATATTGTCCGTCTTCAACCAGAGGTGCGTTGGCCAGGATCTCCTCCCGAGGGGTTCCTGGTCTGGCCTCATCCTTCCGGAACACATTGTATACCGGTAAAATATGGTGAAGAGGCTCTACCATTTCAGTATTTAGTTCATTAAGTTTATCGACATATTCCAGAATAGCTGTCAATTGCTCAGTAAATAACTGCTTCTCCGGTTCAGTCAGTTTTAGCCGTGCTAAATGGGCCACCTGTTCCACTTGTTTTTCGCTAATTGCCACTCAAACTGCCTCCTTCTCCAAATAATTACACTTCATAATTATAGCAAATAACTATCTGGTAACACGAAGAAACGTGCCCCTAGAAACTAATACCAGGATAATGTCTGGAAAATAAGCATGATCAAGGGAAGTAGCAAGATAGCAGGTAACAGGTTGGCCACTCGAATACGAGTAACCCCTAAAATGTTCAAGCCCAACCCAGCAATTAAAACCCCACCTAAAGAGGTTATGTTATCAAGCATCACGCCGGTAAGGATCGGTTTTAGAAAGCCTGCCCCTAGACTGATGGCTCCTTGATACAACAGCACGGGAATAGCGGAGAACAACACTCCAACTCCCATACTGGCGGCAAATAACATGGAGAAAATAGCATCTAGCATAGACTTTAGCAGCAGTATTTGATAGTTGCCAGTCAGCCCGTCTTCTAATGATCCCACCACGGCCATAGCACCTACACAAAACAACAAGGTGGCCGATACAAATCCTTTGACAAAAGAGCTATTTCCATTACCAAAGCGCTTCTGCAGTCTTTGTCCCAGGTTCTCCAAGCGAGCCTCCCAGCGCCGCCATTCACCGATTGCAGCTCCCAGGGCCAAGCTTAAACCTATCACCGCTAGGTTATCGGCTTTTAAACCATATTGTACGCCGATAATTATAATAAGTAGCCCCAGCCCATCCTGCATGGTGTGGCTGAGGTTGTCGGGGATACCTTTGCGCAGAGTCAGACCGATCAGCCCGGCAACAATGATGGCAGTTGCGTTGATAATGGTACCTGTCATGTTTTCTACCTGTTTTCTACCTGTTTTTTTGCATATTGACAGCATTATACCTTTTCATTGCTGATAAGAAAAGTTTTTAGCGGCGAATTTGGGAATGTATACAATGTATTTAGGAATGAAGCAGAGTGAGTAAGGCTTCCTCATCCAGCATGGCAATGCCCAGTTGCACTGCTTTATCATATTTACTGCCCGGTTCACTGCCTACAACCACGTAATCAGTCTTGCGGCTGACACTGGTGGTTACTTGCCCCCCCCGAGCTTCGATAAGCTCAGTCGCCTCATTACGAGACAGGGTTGGCAATGTACCCGTCAATACCAACACTTTTCCGGTCAAGGGCCGATCATTTTGTGCCACAGTTGGTTCCAGGCTGTTTAGCCCGGCCTGCAACAGCTTATCCACGGTGGCGCGATTGCGCGGTTCCTGGAAAAAGGCTACTATGCTGGCGGCCATAATGGCGCCGATTTCTGGAATGGCCGTCAGCTCTTCTTCGGTGACCTGGAAAAAGTCTTCTATATGATTGCAGCGTTGCGTAAGTAAGCGGGCTGTTTTAGCACCAACATGCCTGATGCCCAGAGCTGTTATAAGACGATGTAGGGGCCGCTCTTTGCTGTCTTCGAGGGCTTGCAGCAAGTTAGCAACCGACTTGACACCCATGCGTTCCAGCGATTCGAGATCGGCAGCTTGCAGATGATACAGATCTTCCAGTTTGGCAACCAGGCCTCGTTCCACCAATTGATCAATTATAGCTGGTCCCAACCCGTCGATATCCATAGCTGAACGAGAGGCATAAAAAATAAGGCTTTCTTTCAAACGCGCCGGGCAGTTGATATTCTCACAGCGAATAGCCACTTCTCCCGGAGGATGAACCACCTGACTGCCACATACAGGACATGAGGCCGGGGGTGTGACTTCCGCCTCCTGACCACTGCGATGTTCAGGCAAGGATTTAATAATTTCCGGGATGATATCTCCTGCTTTACGCAGCAACACCAGATCGCCGATACGGATATCCTTTTCCCGCACCAAATCAAAATTATGCAGGCTGGCCCGACTTACGGTAGTACCAGCCAGCAAAACGGGTTCCATGATAGCGGTAGGGGCAATAATACCAGTACGGCCAACATTTATTTCCACGTCCAGTAGACGGGTTTCTTTTTCTTCGGCCGGAAACTTAAAAGCGATGGCCCAGCGAGGACTGCGGGTGGTATTTCCCAGTTCAGCCCGCCCGGCCATAGAGTTCAGTTTAATTACCACCCCGTCAATTTCATAAGGCAAATCATGCCGCCGGGATTGATATTCCTGGCATATGGTAAAGGCCTTTTCTATGCTATCAGCCTGATGAGCTTCGTTATTGACCGAGAACCCCTGCTCATGTAGATAGTGGAGGACTTCCCACTGGGAAGATAAGCGGTGCCCTTCCAGGTAAATAATATCGTAAATAAATGCGGCCAGAGCTCGCTGCGCAGTAATATTGGGATCCAGTTGGCGCAAGGAGCCCGCTGCTGCGTTACGCGGGTTAGCAAACACCCGCTCGCCCTGCTCTTCCTTCTGCCGATTAAGACGCACGAATTCCGCTTTAGGCATATATATTTCGCCCCGAACTTCCAGGCGTTCCACCGGGATATGCAGTCGTAAGGGAATACTGCGAATGGTTTTTATATTAGCAGTTACGTCCTCTCCTACTACTCCATCTCCTCGGGTAGCTGCCGTGACCAGGATACCCTTCTCATAAACCAGGGCTATTGATACCCCATCTATTTTCATCTCCGCAACATAATCACGCTGCTCATTACTCCGGGATATGCGCCGGTCAAAATCCTGCAGATCCCGAAATGAAAAGGCATTGTCCAGGCTCAGCAAAGGTTGGCGATGAACAATGCTATTGAATTTATCCAGAGGTTTACCCCCTACTCTTTGGGTAGGAGAATCGGAAGTTATTAGTTCGGGATGTTTCTTTTCCAGTTCCAGCAGCTCTTTCATCAAAAGATCGTATTCCCGGTCACTGATCAAAGGATCATCCAAAACGTAATAGTGATGATCATGGCTGCGCAGCTGTTCCCGCAGCTGTTCAGCTCTTTCCTGTGGAGAGGTCACCCCTTGTCCTCCTTTTCGACCTTTTAACTAATTTTCTCCAAAGGAGCAATATCTAAACGCAGCATTTTCACGCCGGCATAATCAAATTCAACGGTAGCGATCTCTCCGCTATCATCCAGCTCCAGTACCAGTCCATTGCCAAATTTCTTGTGATGAACTCGGTCTCCCGTAGTAATGATACCGGGAATAGTGACAGGAGTAGAAGGTATCATCATCAAGTCGGACGGGATTTCCTGCAGGAACCTAGAAGGAGGATTACTGCGCTCATATCCATATAACAGCCTGCTCACCGCCCGAGTAAGATAAAGAAGTTCTTTGGCTCTAGTAATGCCCACATAACAGATTCTTCTCTCTTCTGCCAAATCTTCCGGGGTTTCGCTTCGGTAAGAGGGAAATACTCCTTCTTCCATACCGGTCATAAATATGACTGGAAACTCCAGGCCCTTGGCACCATGGAAAGTCATCAGCTGCACGGTGTCACTGTAGTCCCGGTCATCAGTATCCTGGGCCAGAGCCATCTGGGCTAAAAAGTCCTCTAGTCCCTCCCCGCCCTGCTCTTCAAATTCAATGGCCAGGGAGCGGAGTTCATATAGGTTTTCAATGCGCACTTGGGCATCAGGCATAGTTCGCTCCAATTCTTCGATATATCCGCTGTTTTGGAACACCTGATCGAGTATCTCCCTTAAGGCCGCACCTGAACCCGCCAAATCACCAATATAGGTTATTAATCCGTAGAAATCCTGCAGAGCTGCTGCAGTTTTACGATTTATGCCTGGAATTGATTCAGGATCTGCCAGGACCTGCAAGAGCAATTGTCCGGTTTGTTCGGCTAACAGGTGAATTTTCTCCAGGTTTTTTTCGCCCACTCCCCGGCGAGGAACATTGATCACCCGTTCAAAACTCAGCCTATCTCCGGGGTTACAGGCCAAGCGCAGATAAGCTATCACATCTTTGACCTCTTTACGTTCATAGAAGCGTTTGCCGCCAATGATACGATAAGGTATATAGCGGCGCACCAGCGCTTCTTCCAAAATACGGGACTGAGCATGAGTTCGATAGAATACAGCAAAGTCGTTGTAGGGGCGATTCTGATGGGTTACCAGCTCCTGAATCGTGTCAGCCACAAAAACAGCTTCCTGAAAGCTGTCTCCCGCACAGAAGTGCACCAGCTTATCGCCGCCCGCTTGGTCGGAAAAGAGGTTTTTATCCTCGCGGTCTTCGTTAAACTGGATGACCGCATTAGCCGCCTGCAATATAACTTCGGTAGAGCGGTAGTTTTGCTCCAATTTAATTACTTTGACATCAGGATAATCCTGTAAAAAGCGTTGAATATTATAAGGTTCCGCACCTCGCCAGCTATAGATGGACTGATCCGGATCTCCCACCACAAAGATATTCTGATGGCGTGACGCCAACAGCCTGGCCCACCGATATTGAGCGTAATTGGTATCCTGATACTCGTCAATTAGAACATAGCGAAACCAGTTCTGATACTTCTCCAAGACGTCGGGATATTCCTCAAACAGCCGAATATTCAACAATATTAGGTCCTCAAAGTCAACAACGTTAAGCTGCTTAAGACGACTATTATACATATTAAATAGCTGCAAGTACTTGTCACGCTGCTCCCAAGATAATTTTAGCCCCGCAAAATGTTTTTCCGGATCAGCCAGACTGTTTTTAGCCTGCTTTATAGCATAGTAAATATCGTCAGGACGGGTTTCATAATCCCCCTCTTCCCTGAGCAAAGTTTTTATAACCGAACGACTGTCACCATCATCTGCAATAGTAAAGTTCGATTGATACCCCAATCTTTGTATATCAATGCGCAGGATTCGGTAACAGGCCGCATGGAAAGTCTGCACCCAGGCTCCTGAAAAGTCTGGGATCACTTGCGACACCCGGTTTCTCATTTCCTGAGCCGCCTTATTAGTGAAAGTAATAGCCATTATACTATGGTGAGGATTCCCCTGATCAATTAAGTGGGCAATACGGTTGGTTAACACTCTGGTTTTGCCGCTGCCTGCCCCGGCCAGAACCAAACAAGGTCCGTCCGTGTGCAGGACGGCTATTTTTTGCTGTGGGTTTAATCCCTCTGTAAACTGATTCATCCATCTGCCGCCTTTTTATTTAGCTAAATTCCTCTCTATTCTAGCATACTTTTTACTCCTCTTTGTCCTTCTTGGAACAAATGTTCTGAATAAGTCGGCCAAAAACGTGCTACCACCATACAGACGACCACCGCCAGCAGCAGACGAAATATCAGAACCGGTAACCAAATTGCACCGATAGCAGCAAACAGTATGGTGTCTTCAAATAAGGAATGGCAAATCACTAGAAAAAGATTGATCATGTATATATCACGATAGTCTAAAGTGCCCTCCCGGGCAGCCTGGATTATAATGCCTGCGCCATAGGATATTCCGAAAACCAGACCAGCCACCAATGGCAAAGCAGCTTCCCCGGGTAGTTTCATCCAACGAGTCAGTGGTGTCAGTACCTGTGACAAATAACTGAGCCAGTTCATATCCTTTATAATCTCAATCAAGATCATCAACGGAATGACGATCATGGCAATTTGTAAAACGCTGATTAGGCTGCCTGTCAGCGCTTCCTGCAAGATTTCCAGCATGCCCTACCTCCTGCTTACAAGAGCAAATTAAATACAAAACCAGCTAAGAATGATAGCGTTACCCTGATCACAATCAGACCTAATACCGGAACTCCGGTCTTTTTGGCCACTGCTGCCTCCAAGGGTAAACTGTGAGCTAGCAAGAGCATCACTGATAAAATAGTTATTTCCCGAACACTCATACCCAAAGGCAGCAAGGCCCCAATCGCTGCATATATGGTCAGAAAATACCCAAGCACCAGAGGCAGTGCTGCTTCCCCCGGCAACCCAACCATCTTCATGATCGGAACCATTAGATCAGATATCCAGGGCAAAATCGGAGTATATTTAAGGATAGTAACACAAAAAAACACGGGGATAATCACCCGGGCCAACTCCCAGGTAATAGATAATCCGTTTTTCGTCCCCCTTAGAATGGTGTTCCAATTCATTACTATCAATCACTCTCCTCGGGGATGTATCACCTAATTCTATCACAGGCCTTCCGGCATGAATAGAAGTAGCAGCAGGGATTTATGCTGACGATAATTCATGGTAAAGTAGCTTTAGATGTAAGGCATCAAGGGGAGATTGGTATGTATCGGCGAGTATTCTGGGTGATGGCGCTGGTAGCGGCGTTTCTTATTGCGGTTTTGGCAACCTATGACTCTTCTATAATAAGGGAACCATTTGATGGGGTAGCGCCCCGATCTCCATCACCGGTGGAGACCATTCCCATTCTGGAGCGGGTTGGTGCCGATTGGACGCTTATAGGAGCACGTGACGAAGTCTTGAACGGCACTAGGTACGATGCCAGTTACCAGATCATAAGCTACCCGGGCGGTGATGTAAGCCCTGATAGGGGCGCCTGCACTGACGTAATAATTCGCGCCCTGCGGCGGGCTGATATTGACCTGCAGCAGTTAATCCACGAAGATATGAGCAGAGAATTTACTGCCTACCCACAAAAATGGGGGCTAACTCAACCCGATGCCAACATCGATCATCGTCGTGTCCCCAACCAGATGGCTTTTTTTGAGCGTCACGGCCTAGCGCTGACCTGTCAGGTGGAAGGCCATCTTGATGAATGGCAGTGGGGCGATATTGTATATTGGCGTTTTGATAATGGAGATGAACACTGTGGGGTAATCAGCGACTTAAAAGGCCGTTCCGGCCGGCCATTGGTCATACACAATGCTGGTTTGGCTGTTGAGGAGGATTGTCTGGAGCGCTGGGAGATAATTGGGCACTTTCGCTATCCCTTTTCTTAAGATTCTATTAACTCAATAAAAACCTTCACCAAATCAGGGTCAAACTGACTGCCGGCCTGTCGCCGCAGTTCTTCGACTGCCTCCTGATGAGTCCGGGTGGGACGATACGATCGATAGTTAGTCATGGCGTCATAGGCATCGGCAATAGACAGGATGCGGCATTCCAAGGGTATTTCCTCGCCCCGCAGTCCCAGAGGATAGCCGTGACCATCCCACCACTCATGGTGTTTGAGGATCCAGTCAGATATGATCGTCAGTTCCGGCGCGGACAAGGCAATACGATGACCAATTTCGCAATGTCTCTGCATAATACGGCACTCATCTTCAGTTAGTTTTCCATCCTTAAACAAAATAGAATCAGGAATGCCCACCTTGCCTATATCGTGAAACTGAACCAATAAACTCAAATCTTTGCTAGCCCGCTCTGGCAAACGCAGAGCCTTAGCCATGGCTTGAACTGATGATTGCATGCGCTCAGCATGACCTTCCGTCATATAATCCCGGGTTTCCAAAGATTTCACCAGCGTCTGAAAGATAGCGCTGCGGGCATTCATACCGCTATGTACCTTTTCTCGGTACATATTGTCATCAGCTTCCTTAAAGACCTCCAGTAGTGGTATCCTGGGATCTCGGCGAAAAGCATAACCCAGCGAAATGCTGACGGGAAACTCCTGGCAAAACTTATTATGCGATGTCACCGCATCCCGAATGGCCCGAATCCGATCCTCCAAAAGTTTGGGTGTGGCATGGGGGACGATGGCGGCAAACTCATCACCGCCTACCCGAGCTAAAATGTCACCACCGCGAAAACAGCTCTTCATTAAAGCCGATACCACCCGCAGCATGCGATCACCCTGCTCATGCCCCATGGTGTCATTTATAAGCTTCAAGCCATCCACATCGCACATAATTAATCCCGTCGAATCAACACTCAATTCCTGCCGTTTTAATTCCTGTTCAAAGTAGAGGCGGTTATATAATCCTGTCAGGGTATCATGTTGACTTAAAAAGGTCAGACTCTCTTGAGCAGTTTTTTGGTCAGTGATATCACGCCCGACTGACTGAAAATCAATAATGATGTCAGACTTATTATAGATAGCTCGATGGGTCCACTGCAGCCAGCGAGTGCTATCATCGGGCATAATTACCCGGCATTCCAACGAACAAGAAGGATTCTCCGGGGACAAGCCATTAAGCTGCCTTGTGACCCACATTTCATCCTCTGGGTGCAGCGGAATCTTAAAACTATCCTCCAATATTTGATTCTTATTTTGGTTAAAGTAACGGCAAAAAGCTTCATTTACAAAGGTAAGTTTGCCGTCAGGGCAACTGCGGCAGATAAGTTC
>CAZTZX010000053.1:0-13860 GCA_964618175.1 uncultured Syntrophomonas sp.
TATAAAAAGCAAAAAACCACTTCATTTGAGAAAAGAAGTGGTCACATATCAATTAAATGGTCGGAGTGACTGGATTTGAACCAGCGGCCTCTACGTCCCCAACGTAGCGCTCATACCAAACTGAGCTACACCCCGACGCAAAGACTATTTTATATCAGAATCACCGGTTTCGTCAAGCCTTGACTTGCTGCGGAGCTACCTTTTCAGGGAACTCCTGACCAGGCAGGTTAATAATACGGCTTCTAGCGATCCCAATGCATGATCTCTATTATGTTTCCTTCCGGATCGCGGGCAATAATGTTGGTGTGTACATATTTCATCGGCTGTCACCTCGTTAAAATAGTATAGTGCCGTACATCATTCATATTGGCTATTGGAAATACCCTCTTGGGGCTTCTGCTCGTCATCCCCTACAACAGGGTCTCATTATCAAGCCCGAATTTGTCGTGCAAGATTTGTACGGCTTCCTTGATACGTTCCTCATCTATTACGCAGGACACCTTGATTTCCGAAGTACTGATCATATGAATATTAATACTGGCGTCGGCCAAGACTTCAAACATGTCAGCTGCCACACCTGGGTTACTCTGCATCCCTGCACCTACTATGGATACTTTGGCTACATTGTTCCCGTAAACCATTCCGGAAGCCCCGATCTCTTTTACTAATTCTTCGACCACCGGGACAGCTTTATGCAGGTCGTCATCCTCGACGGTGAAGGCAATATCATTGCGATTATCACGCATGGCGCTTTGAATGACCATGTCCACATTTATCCCGGCATTGGCCAGCCCGCGAAATAGCGCTTTGGCAACTCCCGGCTGGTCGGGCACGTCAAAAATAGCAAAACGAGCGCAATTTAAGTCATGAGCAACCCCAGTTACGATTCTCTGTCTCTCCATATTGCTAACCTCCGTAATAATGGTTCCAGAATGATCACCAAAACTGCTTAAGATCTCCACATCTACCCCATAGAGCATGGCAAATTCAACAGCGCGGGGCTGCATTACCCCTGCGCCCAGACTGGCCAATTCCAGCATCTCATCATAAGAAACCGAGATCAGCTGGCGCGCTTGGGATACGATACGAGGATCAGCAGTAAAAACGCCATCCACATCGGTAAAAATCATGCATCGCTCCGCTTTTAAAGCTGCGGCCAGGGCAACGGCACTGGTATCAGAGCCGCCTCGGCCCAGGGTGGTAATATCTCCCTGTGGGGAAAGTCCTTGGAACCCGGCTACAACTACTATTTTTCCAGTATCCAATTCCTGCTGTATCCGTTCCGGATTGACATTGATAATTCGTGACTTACTGTGATTAGCATCACTTTTCACTCCGGCCTGCCAACCGGTCAGTGAAATGGCTTCACAATCCATGTTATTCAAGGTTAAGGCCAGCAGTGAGGCAGATTGCTGTTCACCTGTAGACAGCAGCATATCCATTTCTCGGCAGCTCAACTCGCAACCTGCTTGTTTGGCCAGTTCTATGAGGTCATCGGTGGTATCTCCCATGGCAGACACTACCACTACCAGGCCTTGGCCATCCTCATGCAAGCCTTTGACCCGTTCGGCTACGTTCTTGATTCGCTCCATGGACGCCACCGAACTCCCCCCGAACTTTGCCACTATCAAACTCAAAATTCTCACTCCCCAGTTAGTTTAGCCTATTGGTCTAGGAGCATCTCGGCTCCCTTATCATCTATCTGCAGATGCCATGCTTTACTTACCACCCCGGCATCCAGGAAGGCTGTCTGCATAGCTTGAGCAACTCTTTCCTGCTCATTGATCCGGCAAAAAGCTATTATGGAAGGTCCCGCTCCACTAAGAGCAGCTCCTATCGCTCCGTGATCATAGGCAGCATTTAGAACCTGGTCAAATCCAGGTATGAACTGTTTACGTAGAGGCTGATAGATTTGATCATCCATAGCCTTTTGTATATTACTGAAATCTCCATTATGCAAGCTAGCCAGTAGAAAACAAGCTCTCTGCAGATTGCCAATGGTAACCTGAAGATCAATTTGCTCTGGAAGTACCGCACGGGCGATCTCGGTAGATAGTTCGAATTCTGGCACCACTACCACCACGCTCATTTCAGCGGGTAAATGAACCTTCTGGTAGTAGACCTGATCATTATATTGCATGGCAGTGGTCAAACCGCCTTTAAGTGCCGGAACGACATTGTCAGGGTGTCCTTCCATTTCCACCGCTAAGGCCAGAATTTTCTCCTCGGCCAAGGGCTTTCCCAATAGTTGATTGGCTGATACCAGACCGGCTACAATCGCGGCTGCACTGCTCCCCAGTCCCCTGCCCACAGGAATATCGTTGTGAATACTCATCTTCAGAGCAGACTTGTTACCGGTTACCTGCAGCACCCGGTTTACAGCCTGCCAAGCCAGATTGTACTCCGGACGCTCGGCTATCTCCCGGGCTCCTTCACCGGTAAACTCAATTATGTTATCTGTAGACCACTCTAATTTAACCTGTACATATAATGCCAAAGCTAGGCCCAGAGTGTCAAAACCAGGTCCCAAGTTAGCACTGGTAGCCGGAACTCTTACCTTTATCATGGTAGACCCCCTGGTCAAGCCATCACCCGCTGGGTGCCTTCCAAGCGAATAACG
Organism: uncultured Syntrophomonas sp.; assembly: GCA_964618175.1. Classification (GTDB taxonomy): domain Bacteria; phylum Bacillota; class Syntrophomonadia; order Syntrophomonadales; family Syntrophomonadaceae; genus DTU018. The sequence continues at coordinate 2,621 of CAZTZX010000053.1, forward strand.
CTGTTTATCTCACCCACAATGCTCATCCCGCTTAATACAGACAAGGCATCACGCAACCCCTTCTCGCGTACTCGGTGAGTTATCATGATCAGTTCCGCCCTGTTTTCATCACTGGACTTCTGCAGAACCGTTGCAATACTTACATCATTATTGCCGAATACACCGGCAATTCCGGCCAGTACTCCAGGACGGTCGGTGACAGTCATACGGATGTAGTATTCTACTTCCAGCTCATTGATGCTCAATATCGGCTTTTGCTCGTAACAGGTGCAGCCAATGCGGGCTTTGGTATTATGATTTAGGTTGCGAACAATTTCAATGATGTCGCCCACTACCGCGCTGGCAGTCGGCATCTGTCCGGCACCTCTTCCAAAGTGCATGATTTCGCCTACCGCATCTCCCTGAACAAAAACCGCATTAAAAACATCATTAACTGCTGCCAGAGGGTGATTGACCGGCAGAAACGAAGGGTGTACCCGGATTTGAACGCGGCCCAATTCATCTTCTTTGGCAATGGCCAAAAGCTTAATTACGAAACCCAATTCAGTGGCATAGCGAATGTCTTCAGCTGTTATACCAGTGATCCCTTCTACATACACGTCATTTAAGGTTACCCGGCTATTAAAGGCTATCGAAGAAAGAATAGCGATCTTACGGGCAGCATCCAGGCCGGAGACATCAGCTGTAGGATCAGCTTCGGCATATCCCAAGGCCTGTGCTTCCTCCAGAACCTGGTTATAATCCAGGCCTTCATGGCTCATTTTGGTCAATATGTAATTGGTGGTTCCATTTAATATACCAATTACCTGCTGGATCTGATTGCCGGCCAATGACTGTTTCAAGGGATAAACAATGGGAATTCCCCCACCCACACTGGCTTCAAAATAGAAGTCAACCTGGTGCTCTTCAGCAGTCTCAAATAGTTCCTTACCATTTACCGCGATCAAGTCCTTGTTGGCGGTAACCACATGCTTACCGTGACGCATAGCCTGCAGAATGAAATCGGAGGCCGGTTCGATCCCCCCCATTAATTCTACAACTATATCGATTTCCGGATCGTCAACAATATCTTGAAAGTTGCTGGTAATGCTTTGGGGATCGATCCCTAAAGCCACACATTTTTCCACATCACGTTCCAGGATCCGGCGGATGACTATTTCATCACCACTGCGCTGCGCAATGGTGGACGCATTCTTTTCCAGTAGTTTTACTACCCCGGACCCTACGGTTCCACATCCCAGTAAACCAATCTGTATCATCTAATGCCCCTCCTGAATAAATATCAACTCTTACCAACCACTTCAACATTCAGTACCCCCTCCAGAGCCTGTAGTTGATTAAGCATCTGTTCTACTGATACGGACATCTCGTCAATATTGAGAGATAGTGTAACATAGGCTACCCCATGAAGAGGTAAATTTTGATTTATAGTCAATACATTGGCCTGCATTGCAGCAACACAGTTTAGTACCCCCGATAGAATACCGGAAATATGGCGCAGAAGCAAGGAAATGTTGATTATACTCATGTTTTCAGCGTTAAAGAATGAAAACACGCCATCCTTATACTTGTAAAAGGTGCTCCGAGCCATACCCAGGCGCTCCACCGCTTCCATTATACCTTCAACTTCACCACTGGCCAGCATTTCCTTAGCCAGGGCAGTTTTCAATATGGATTCCGGAAGGATATCCTCCCGCACCAGATAGAATTTTTTCTCAGCCTTAACCATAAGTCCCTCTGTCTGCCTCAGGCGGATGAATTTCTCCACAATACGGACATTATAGCATGAGCAAGTAAAGGCTGGCAATGGTAAGGGTGAGAAGTTGGCAGTCTGTAATACACTTAACCGAGCATAATAGCAAAAAGTGTTGCAATAATGTTAAATCTTGTTTTGTCAACAGTCTTTTAACAATAAAAGGAAACAAACGAGCATTTCACGTATGCTTTTGAGCCCTTCGCGCAACGAAATACTCTTCAACGCTTTTATCACAGCAGTTACCGGTGTTTCTGTCTGGGAGGTCATTGATAAGCCCTGGTTAAGAATAATTAAATTAAGCCATAATTGTTATTATTGAGCCCATCCCGTAAGCACACTTGCCATAAGTTTCTTTGGTTGTTAAAGGGAGATAGGAAGGTGTTAAAGCTAGTTGGTAATTAAGGAGGTTGTAAAGATGAAAGTTAAGAGAAGAGGCTGTTTCTCTTTACTTATAACAAGAAACAGCCTCTAAATGATTGCTTGTTTTTATTTACAGCTTATTCGCTGTGACGGTCCTGTTCCATTTCCCGCAGTGCTTTGCGATCAACTTTCTTCATATTCGTGCGGGGAATGTCATCCAGGAACTCAACATATCGGGGCACTTTGTAAGCTGCCAGAGATTGCCGGCAAAATTCGACGACTTCTTCCTCGGTCATGGTCTCACCCGGCTTTAATACAACAAACACCTTGACACTCTCACCGCGGATGGGATCGGGTACACCAATGGCGCCAACGTCCTGGATTTTAGGATGGGTATACAGCAGCTCATCAATATCGCGGGGATAGACGTTGAAACCGCTGGAAATGATCATGTCCTTGGTACGTCCCACGATAGTGATATAACCATCTTCATCCATGGTGGCAATATCACCGGTGTATAGCCAGCCATCCTTAATCGCCTTAGCAGTTTCATCAGGTTTGTTCCAATATTTTTCTATAATCAGAGGGCCTTTTAGGATTAATTCACCAGACTCGCCAATTGGCATTTCATCTACACCATTCTTTAGATCAACGATTTTGACATCCATGTCTGGGAAAGGAATACCAACTGTGCCCGGTTTACGCTTACCTTTAGGATTAACCATGACACCATTAGTGGTTTCTGATCCGCCAAAACCTTCAATGATCGTAGAACCAGTAATCGACTCAAACTTCTTCATTGCTTCCACCGGCAAGGGAGCTGATCCAGACAATAGGAAGCGAATGGAGCTGGCTTTCGATTTTGGGAGCCTGGGGTGCATGTTAAGCATCTGTATTAATGCGGGAACAGCCGGCCAGTAAGTGGGTAAGAATTTATCGATGGCATCAAGAACATTATCCGGAGTTACTTCCGGTACCAAACACATTGTTCCGCCACTGGACAAATTGGCATTGATCTGCATGTTAAATCCATAAATATGGTACAGAGGCACCGTGCACAAAGTCCGTAATTCCTCAGGTGGAAACATGGCTTTGGACCATTCGATAAAAACAGTATAAAAAGCTACAAAATTGGAATTAGTAAGACAACACCCCTTGGGAACACCTGTTGTCCCGCCAGTGTACTGAAGAATAACAGTATCATCATAATCCAGGTGAATCTCCGGTTCCAAGTCACTAGCATTAGTTATCAGGGTAGCATAATCCAAAATATCACGAGCATCTTCCAAAACTACTTCTTTTCCAGGCACCTGCATTACGATCATGGTTTTAAGAGGAGTCTTGCCGGAGCGCATTACTTCCAGAATGCGCGGGGCAACTGGGCCATAAACAATAACCGTTTCCGAACCACTATCGGAGAAATTGTAAATCATTTCCGGGACCGTATAAAGCGGGTTGATCGGCACTAAAATAGCACCGGTTTTCATAACCGCGTGGGCTGAAAAAACAAATTCAGGTATATTCGGTAAGGCCAGGGCAACTCTATCACCCTTTTTGACCCCTAGATTCAGAAGGGCATTAGCCAGTTTTTTAGCGATGTCATTGGTTTCTTTGTAACTATAAATCAAGTCATTGCAATAGATGTACGGTTTGCTCGGCTGGGCACGTACCCACTTGATAAATTCATCTTTCATAGTTGTCTCTGTATAATAGCATTGGTTAGGAACATCAGCATCATACGATTTGTGCCATCTTCTCTCAAATGTCATATTCTACACTCCTTACTATATTATCTGGCTCCTTAAATATTTAGCAGAAAGATCTGATGCGGAGCTTATTAATAATAAGTGTTTGCAAAATATGTGCCATATATGTTTAAGAGCTGATGATTACAAGAAAGTGAGAAACCATGCGACGAGATTCTAAATCCAGCTAAGAAATAGAGGCAGAGTTGAGTCATAGTGTTTCACTGTGTACCGTATGATGCTACGCAATAAGGCACTATGGAGTCATTAATCAAAACTCAAGTTTTTCATTTTACGGTACAATGTACTGCGGGATATACCCAGTTCCTTAGCGGCTTTGCTCACATTCCCTTGGTTTAATTCAAGCATTCTAATAATAAGCCGGCGTTGTTGTTCAACTTGTTCGTTTTTGAAGCGTGAGTGAGCTTCTTGGATACTCAAATCATTATCTGTATCCTTATGTGCCGGCAATACCACATTCGGCCTAAGATGATCATTAGATGCACCGTCCGGCATATGCTCCATATTTACTGCTATTCGTTCAATCACATTCTGCAATTCCCGGACATTTCCAGGCCACTCATAGGACAAAAGCTTTTCTATAGAATTATTGTTTGCGAATTGACTAGCTTCCTGATTCATTTTCTGCAAAAAATATTGAAATAACATGGGAATATCTTCTTTCCGTTTTCTAAGAGGCAATATATGCAGATTAATTACATTTAAGCGGTAATACAGATCCTGACGGAAACGGCCTAACTGCATTTGCTCCAGTAGGTTTTTATTGGTGGCACAAATAATACGGACATCAACCGGTATTATTTGATTACCGCCAACACGAATAATGTTTTTCTCTTGTATAACCCGTAGCAAAACTACCTGCTGCTCCAGCGGCATGTCCCCTATTTCATCTAAAAACAGCGTTCCACCGTCAGCTAGTTCAAATTTTCCGGGGTTGCCACCCTTTTTAGCTCCAGTAAAAGCACCTTCATTATAGCCAAATAGTTCGCTGGCTATTAGCTCCCGTGGAATCGCACCGCAGTTTACAGCCACAAAGGGTCCTGTGGAACGCTGGCTGGCATTATGTATAGCCTGCGCAAAAAGCTCTTTGCCAGTACCGCTTTCTCCTTCAATCAAAACATTGCTGGAGCTACGGGCTGTCATCTTGGCAACTTCAATAGTCTCTTTTGTCTGTGGATTACAGGTTATAATATCCTCAAAGCAAAAACGAGCTGTAGAGCCACTAAAGCGGTTCACAAGATGATGAATATTTTTAATGGGACGAAGTATTATCACTGCGCTTTTTATAGCACCTTGCTCAGTTAAGATCGGGGTTCCTGAAGCCAGAAAGCGCATTGTACCCCTAGCCGAAGTGACAGTGATTTCCTCGTCTTGAAACGAATCACCATTTATAAATAGACGCGTCATGTACTGATTATCCTGGTCGCGGATCCAAGCCTTAAACTTCTCCTCGAAATCTCGGTAAGCCTCTCCCCAGGATTTTTTAATCGCCGGGTTTAGCCACTCGAAATTAGCTGATTTATTAATAATGATTACGCCGTCTGTCATATTCGTAACAACCATATTCAAATTTCGATTAAGCATGGTTAACGCCAAATTTTTTTCACTTAGTTCCTTGGTACGCTCCTGCACGCTTATTTCAAGCCTATCCCGAGTTTCTTGTAGCATTTGCTGATTTTTCTTGCGTTCACTGATATCACGTCCTACCGCCTGATATTCGAAAATCTCTCCATTCTCCTCTTTCAAGCCGCGAAATACCCATTCATACCAAATACTTACTCCACTTAACTGTTTAATCTCCTGTTCTAAGATATAGAAGGGGCGGCCAAATTTAAGGCTTTCTTGTGCTTCAGTTAAAACACCGGTTTGCTGGCCGAATAAATGGCCTGCGATCTGGGTTCCTAACATGGCATTACCATCAATACCGAACTGCCGACATACTGCACTATTCATAAAAGTGATTTCTCCCCCAGGCAAAAAACGTATTATCAGCTCAGTTTGTTCTTCCACTACCGCTCTGTATTGGGCTTCGCTCATCGCCAAGGCCTCTTGTAAAAGCTTTCGCTCTGTAATGTCATATGCTCCAACAACACTTATTGTTTTGCCGTTGATTTGAGTTATGCTGAAAAAAACATCCACCCATAAATTACTGCCGTCTTTTCGAACAGCTCTGATTTCATAATTGGCCGGTACCTCTTCCTCTCGCAGGCGAGCACGCGCTCTGCTACGTATCAATTCCTGATAATCTGGATGGCATATATCCCAAACATTCATTTTCAACATTTCTTCAGACGAATATCCCAAAGCTATTTCGAAAGCTGGATTAACATAAACATACTTATCCTCATAGAAAGCAAAAATGATGACCGACAGTTTATCAGCAAGCTGACGAAAATCTGTGTTTTCCCAAATAATTTCGAAACCGGTATGACTCGCTTCCATAGTTTCACCTGCCTGATAAATTTCTTCACAGTAGTATTGTTTTGAATATTATAAAAGCGCGCAAGTCCTCACTTCAAGGAATTACGCGCTTTTTCTCTTATCAATTTCTAGTTTAGCACCTTCAGTTGGTTCAGACAAGGAAAAGTGACAGGATGTTGTCACCCATTCCCTGCCCTTGGCTTCCTAGTTTTTGATCTTGATCTGGACTTCCATTACGCTCCTCCCAGCGTGTAATAAGTCTTCAAGTGCATTATACGTATTACTTATTAATTCTTCCAAGTTATTTACATTTTCCGCAGGTTGATTCTGGACAATATCTAGCTATCCCAAGTAACGCCGCGGCTCCGGCTCCTGTTGTGCCAAATAATACGAGTGGTATGGAAGCATTGTACAATGTATCAATAGTATCATTGCAAATTGCACTGCCGGTAGCAAAGATAACATCACTGTCTGAAATGTATTCTTCCACGCCCTCAGCTCCATTCCTAATAAGAACCCCATTTTTGGTTTTATCTATATTATCTGGATCTAAATCAAGTACGGTCAATGACTTACCAGCTTTATACAAGGCTTCGGCTAATGCAGGCTGATAGCCTATCATCAATATACGTAAATCGCTGTAATTATCATCAAAATAATTCGCAGTTTGCTGAGCACATAATTCCAGCCCTTCGTTCCGGCAATGAATTGTCTGATCTCCTTTACCTGTGTAACAGACGAAGGCATTGAGTGTAGCAATATATATGGCCCGCTGAAAATCGTCTGTTAGAGGTAATGCCAACACGTCTTCTAGTGTGCACTCAAAGTTGCCTTGCGCGCCAGTAAAAGCTTGACCCTTGCATCCCATTACGGTGGCTTCGAGTAAACGTTCTTTTCCTTTTAGAAGTACATAGTCTTGGCGTTTAGTTGATCCAAGAGCTTCTTCGGAAGTCAATAAGGACGCTCTTACCTGCACCTCAGCCTGTCTGAGTTGATATTCGTCAACCAATTTGACAAATTCTTTTTGCAAACGGTTAAAAAACGGTTGAGTATTATTCTCTTTCATGTTTAAGCTCCTTTTTTGTTTAAATAGTATCATAAATTAATTGTTTTTAAATTTTGGAAACAAATCTGCAAAGAAAATTGCAAATATTAAACTGGAATTGTCGCTGATATGAACTCCCTTAGCTCTTCAACTGGTTGATTTAAAATATCCTGAACAGAACCCAACTGCTTTATTTGACCTTCTGTTATCACAACAATTCTATCTGCAAGTTCCTTAGCTTCAGCAAAATCATGAGTAACATAGAGCATTGTCAAATTCAACCGGTTTCGCAGCACCCTTAACTCTTTACGAATGCTTTTAGCAGTAGAAGGGTCTAGGCTGGACAATGGCTCATCTAAAAGCAAAATCTTAGGTTCTATGATAATGGAACGTGCTAATCCAACCCGTTGTTTTTCGCCACCGCTAAGATCATTAGGATAACGTTCTTTCAAATGTGTTATATTCAAAAGATCCAGCATTGAATCAATTTTTCCTTTTATTTGATCAGTCGGGTAACGGCCGGCACGCAAACCAAAGGCTATATTATCGAATGTATTGAGATGGGGAAACAGGCAGATATCCTGAAACAGATAACCTACGCTACGCCTTTCTGTAGAAATTTGGTTCATATTATTTTGATTGAAATAAACGTCTCCCTTGTATTCAGTCAAACCAGCAATCACATTGAGCAACGTGCTCTTACCCGCACCGGTAAAACCTAGCACAGCCATGATTTCACCAGCTTCGATATTCAAATTCACATTTTTTAAACAATAGGGGGTAGTAATGTTTCTAAGACTAATATATGACATTTTTACCTCCAGGCTCCGGTTGCTCTGCGTTCCAGCCACAGGAAGAAACGCTCAAAAGTTGAACACATTATGGATAACACAACTAAACAGACCATAATAATATCAACCCGGATCAAGCTTTCCGCGTTCATCAGCAGGGCTCCTATCCCTGTTGGTATTGCAAACATTTCCGCTGCAATTACCGTCCGCCAGACCATTCCCGCCTCTAGGCGCAAGCCTGTAAAAATATTGGGGGAAGCCATCGGAAGTATGACATGCCTAAGGATATACCACGAAGATGCCCCAAGCGTACGAGCAGCCTTAATATATTCCTCTTTCACCTCCTTAATTCCGGTCAGGGTATTGTAGGCAACCGGAAAGAAAGCACAGATGAAGATAAGGGTAATCGGCAATGCTTCATTGATGCCAATCCACAACATTAGTAGCGGAAGCCATCCTAAAGTCGGGATAGGAAAAAGAATGCTGATTAGTGGTCTTAGACTGCGCTCCGCCATTTTATTAACACCCATTATGACCCCAACAGATAAGCCGGCCAAACTCCCCAGAATATAACCGATAAGGACTCTTCCAAAACTTGCCCCTAAACCTTTAAGAAGTACACCATTATGCAAGAGAGAGCCAAATTCTTCTGTAACTTTGCTCAGGGGCGGAAATAAAGGTGTTTGGGCTGTCTGTCCTGCTATTTCCCATAGAAGAAGAAATAATGTAATGGGCACAAGATATAATAAATTGTTTTTAAATGAATTTAGGTTCATATCTAGTTTATCGCCCTTATTCTTAATCAACTGCCATAATTTCCTTAGCGTTAAACGATTTCGTTAAATAGCCCAGAGCGTACATCTTGTCGATAACGGCTTGTATCTCTTCTATGCTGATATCGGGCGTCATTTTTAAATTTTTCATTGAAGCGAAAGCAATTTCCGGGGAAACTTCCAGGTTTGCTTCCGGACTTTGTGTCTCTTCTTTAACCATCGTTTGATTAATATTTAGATTTCGGGCTACTATCTTAGCCGCGTCCTGCGGATTTTCGTTCGTAAGTTGAATACTCTTTTTATTAATTTCTTTCAATTTTTCAACAGTCTTCGGCTGATTCATTAACAAATCCTCGGTCACCACCAGAACGCTTCCTTGCATATCCGGCCATATATCGGTGCTTTTAAGGAGCATTTTCATACTGGGGAAAGAAGCGGCCAGTGTTGCAAAATGTTCGGGAACAAAGATGGCATCGACCTTACCGTTACGCAAGGCCATAAGCTGTTTAGCTGCATTCATCCGTACCGTATTGGCCATAATTTTTTCGGAATCTAAATTATCTTTTTCCATTAAAAGCTTTTGCAAAAAATCTGTCGAAGTTCCTTGGGGGCCGTTGGCTATTTTGATTCCGGCCTTTTCTAGATCGCTTAGTTCTTGGATTTTGGCGCTATTTACTACCAGCCCGTAACCGTTCTTATGGGTACCTGCAATAATTTTGATAGGCACACCCCCATTAGCATAAGTAAAAATCGCAGGCACCAAGCACATATAACTGACATCAAATCCTCCCTTGGTAAAGGCTGCGGCCACCCCTACGCCGCTGGCATATACTTTGACATCATTAATTTTGATTCCAGTCCCAGAAAATAGATTTTTCCCCTCGGCATAATAGAAAGCGGCTGCATGGTCAGTATACTCGACCGCAACATCTAGGCTGACATCATTCTCAGATGTCGCATTTTGTGTAGAAGCACTTTCTTTTGGGGCTGTGTTTTGAGAGCATCCGGCTAAAGTGCTAGCTAATAAGGCCGCGATTGATAAAAGTACGGCTGCTTTTTTAAATATACTTGATACTTTTGAAATAAACATAAGAATCCTTCCTTGATGTAATAATTATTTCGGGTTCATTCAAGATTAATATTCAATTTCGTATTTGTTCTCACTTGTATAAAATTAAAATGTGCCATATAATACGAAATGAGATATAAATGCTTGTAATATGGTGTTTACGATAAATTATACGTTATTTCGCGCACAAAAACAATAACGTAATTTAATTGCAAGAATGCAGGAGGGCGGATATGGAACCCAAAAATGCACTATCTACACAGGAAGTTGCAGATATGCTAAATGTAAGCAAAAGCAGCATATATAACTTGATTAAAAAAGGAGAGATTCGTTCATATAAGGTAGGAAGAAAAGTCCGCTTTACAGAGACGGATATAAAAGAATATATTGCACGTTCAAAAAACCGTCAGTCTGTCATGAGTGCCCCTTTTGATACTTCAAGTTTTAAACTCTCTGGAAACGATGTGAAAACGGATGGCTTTATCATCTGTGGGCAGGATTTGATTTTGGATGTTCTGTCTAACTATATGAGATTGCATGGTGTACCTGCACTAAGAGCCTATATTGGGAGCTACGATAGCCTAATCTCTCTATACAGAAAGAGTATAAGTGTAGCATCGGCACATTTGTGGGATGGCGATACCAACTCGTATAATATTCCTTATGTCAGAAGATTGCTCCCTGGAATTCCAACAATTATTATCCATCTGACCTGGCGCATGCAAGGGCTGTATGTTGCAGAAGGTAATCCAAAAAATATCACCACTTGGGCGGATTTTGGACGTGAAGATATTACCATGATCAATAGGGAGAAGGGTGCTGGTTCGAGAGTGCTTCTTGATGAGAACCTTAAGCTCCTAGAGATAGATAGCAGCTCCATAAAGGGATATGATAACGAGATATCATCACATCTTGCAGTTGCAAGTGCTATAAGCAGTGGAAAAGCTGACGTGGCTATAGGCAATGAAAAAATAGCAAGACAAGTGGATAATATTGAATTCATCCCTCTAAAGAAAGAACGCTATGACCTTGTGATCAGGAAAGAGGATTTGCATACAAAAGAAATGGAAATACTTTTGAAAATCATCCGCTCAGACGCATTTAAGAATGAATTTGAACATATAGGTGGATATGATACTAGCGATATGGGAAAAGTTGCAGCAGAGATGTAGAGAAAACATGTCACGGGCATGTCCCGGGGACGGTTCGAGACTACTGAAAAAGTAGGTAAAAAGATATTAAGAGCAAGGATTGATTGG
>CAZTZX010000054.1:0-11632 GCA_964618175.1 uncultured Syntrophomonas sp.
GATCTCTATTTGATCCTGGCCTTGGATGTAGTGATCGTGCTGGTGGTACTGCTGTTCCATGACCAGTTCACTCTTACTGCTTTCGATGAAGAGTTTGCCCGGGTGATCGGCCTGAACACTCGCTTTTATAATCAGCTTTTATTGGTTTTGATTGCTCTGACGGTAGTAGTTATGATACGGGCGGTGGGTATTATTTTGGTTATTGCCCTACTAACTATCCCATCGGCTACCGCAGCTCTTTTTACGCGCAGCATGACTGGTATGATGGTACTTTCCATGGTGTTAAGCGCTATTTTTTCTATGGGAGGACTTTTCCTATCATATATTTTTGATCTACCCTCGGGAGCTACTATTATTATTCTGGCGGTACTGGGGTTTCTAATGGGAAGTTTACTGGCTGACCTGCGAACCAAATGGGTGGCTGGTCGCACTGCGCGGCAGGCATCTGAGTCAGTATGATGACCAATATACTGTGATATAATGTAGACAAAACTTTGCATGGAGGTCTAAATATGGAAACCAGAGAATGTATCAAAACCAGACGCAGTATCAGACGCTTTACTGATCAGCCTATACCTGATGAAGTACTGAACGAACTTCTAGAATCAGTGCGCTGGGCCCCCTCCTGGTCTAACACTCAGTGCTGGGAGATAATTGTTGTCAAGGATATGGAGACCAAACAAAAGCTAGCTAATTTAGCCGCCCCCAATAATCCTGCTACCAAAGGTATTGCAGCTGCACCAGTCGTACTGGTTCTCTGTGGTCGTAAGGGCGTATCTGGTTATAAGGAGGGTCAATTGTATAGTGCTAAAGGTGACTGGTGTATGTTCGATCTAGGCATCGCTGCCCAGAACATTTGCCTGGCAGCCCATGACATGGGTTTGGGGACAGTTAATGCGGCCTGGGTGGATATTGAAAAGGCTGATAAAATGTTTGCCCTACCGCCAGATGTAGAGTGCTTTGAGATCATTCCGGTAGGCTACCCGGCTAAAGAAGGCAATGCGCCTCCTCGCAAAGAGTTAGCGAAATTTGTTCACTGGGAAAAATACGGGAATAAGTAACAGCGATATCAAGGGCCGACAGGCCCTTTTCTTGTAATAAGGCATTCCATCTGACACATACTAAATACCGGGTGGAATTGATGAGGAGTGATTCTAGTGGGGGTCAGTCTGTTTGATGTGATTGGGCCGATAATGGTGGGGCCTTCTAGTTCTCATACCGCTGGGGCTGTTCGTTTGGGTAACGTAGCTCGCTCTCTGTGCTCTACTCAGCCACGTCGAGTTGAATTCTATTTACACGGTTCCTTTGCCCAGACCTATCAGGGACATGGTACCGGCAAAGCCCTGGTGGGGGGGATGCTGGGTTTTTGGCCGGATGATGAACGTATTCGCGATTCATATCAGTTAGCCGTTCAAAACGGTATGGAATATGCGTTTTTTACTGAGGATCTAGGGGATGTCCACCCTAACAGCGTGCGTATAGTTTCCGTTCTACCAGATGGCAGCAGAAGTGAGATGATTGGCTCCTCCACCGGTGGCGGCAAAATTCTAGTTACCAGGGTTAATGACATGGTCGTTAAATTCACCGGGCAATATCCCACTTTGATCACTCGCCACCAGGATCAGCCCGGTATGGTAGCTCACATCAGCGGCCTGCTGTCAGAACACCTTATCAATATTGCCTTTCTGGAAGTGTTTCGTTCCGCGCGCGGCAGCCTCGCATCTATGGTAATTGAGACCGATCAGCCGGTCAATACGGTTATTATCGAGGAGTTAACCAGTCTGGAAGGAGTTCAGGAAGTCTTGCTGGTTGATTGCGCTTGTATTTAAGAAAGGAAGGGGATCACATGTATCAATTTCATCGCGGCCAGGATTTGCTCGACTTATGTGATCGACATAATATGTGTATCCCTGCCATCATGTTGCATGCCGAGGCTGATGAGCTGGGGTGGGGAGTGGAAAAGGTGCGCAGTCGGATGGAGGAATCTCTAGCGGTTATGGAAGATTCCATCCAAAAAGGCTTGCAGGCAGAAATTAAACCAGCGAGTGGGCTGATCGGGGGAAATGGCAGCAAACTATATCAGAGAGCAGCATCCGGTGGCCTGTGTGGCACAACCGTATTGCGCGCTGTCAGCTATGCTCTGGCAGTCACCGAAGTCAATGCGGCCATGGGACGTATAGTAGCGGCTCCAACGGGCGGAGCCAGCGGGGTCATCCCCGGGATCATCCTGGCGGTGACTGAGATGGGTAACAGGTCTCGTGAGCTAGCGGTAGATGCGTTATTGGTGGCCGGAGCAGTAGGCAAGATCATTGCTGCCAATGCGACACTATCTGGAGCCGAAGGGGGATGTCAGGCGGAGGTAGGATCAGCCTCGGCCATGGGGGCGGCGGCGGCAGTTTATTTAGAAGGGGGATCGCCCGTTATGGCCTTAAACGCTGCGGCCATGGCCTTAAAAGGCTTGCTGGGCTTAGTGTGTGATCCTGTAGCGGGCCTGGTGGAGGTTCCCTGTTCCAAACGTAATGCCACTGGTACGGCCAATGCTTTGATTTGTGCTGAAATGTCATTGGCTGGTATTGAAAGCGTGATTCCCTTTGACGAAATAGTTGATGCTATGTTTAGGGTAGGTCGCATGATTTCGCCGGATTTGCGGGAGACGGCTCGTGGGGGGTGTGCTCTTACTCCAACCGCTCAGGTAATAACTCGGAATATTTTATCACATGCCTAATACAATTAAGAAGGCGGGTTTTGTCGAGCTTGTTTCCCCTGTGTTGCCCATCATTGGTGTAGCCGGGGGAATCAAAGGTCAGTTTAGCCGTTGGGGAGGTAAGAGCTTTGCCGAGAAAACTGGTCTTTTTTTTGGTCATAGTCGTATTAATGGCGAGTATGGGAATTAGTACTGCTGAGGGTAAACCAAATAATGACGATCCCAGTCCTACTATCATAGATCGAACCGATTATCCTACCTTATATCCCAGTACCCCTAACCTGCAGGGGGAGGCCGTATGGATGCTGCAGGCACGTCTACAGGAATTAGGCTATGATGTGGCCCGGAATGGTCAATATAATTCGAATACCTGGGGAGCAGTGAGTATGTATCAGGTGGCCCATGGTTGGGAGGATAATGCTACTGTTACCCAACCGATATGGGAATCCCTTTTGCAGTCCGAGCAAGACGAGCCCTGTGTTACCGAACAAGTCAATGATGAAACCACTAAGAAAATGCTGGTGGAGATCGATGTGGCCAAACTCGCCCTCACCGTTTACGAAAACGATGAGGCAGTGGTGACCTATCCAGTAGCGGTGGGCAAATCATCCACCCCCACGCCACTAGGTGAATGGAAGATAATTCATAAATCCCTTAATTGGGGCAATGGTTTTGGAACCCGTTGGATGGGCTTGAATGTTCCCTGGGGCATATTTGGCATACATGGAACCAATAAGCCGGGTTCGATCGGCAGTTATGCTTCCCACGGGTGCATCCGCATGTTTAATCGGGATGTAGAAAAGCTGTATCCTATAATACCCTGGGGAACGACGGTGCGTATCGTGAAAAATGGCCAGATCGTTCCCGAGAACTTCACCCCTCCTGCCAAGATGAAAAAGGGCTCGTCCGGTCAGAAGGTGGTTTATGTGCAAAGTCGCCTGAAGGAGCGGGGAGTTGTATTTGATGGCGTCGATGGGAGATTCGGTTCTATGACCGAATTTTCGGTAAAGTATTATCAGGCTTGGCACTGTTTACCGATCAGTGGCGAAATGGATGAGGCCACCTATCGTAGTCTGGGAATGATTAAATAAGCTGAGATGAATAAAACAGAGAACCGTCCCCTGTTTCATGTTCAGACCCTCCCTTAGCCCCTCTTCTGGGCAACGGAATATTTCTCCATCTATTTTTAAAGGCTCATAGTTTAGTCATTAGGGGTTATGATACAATTAGGCTACAATTCTACAGGAGGGGCTGTCTGGTATGAGTAAGTCTAACTATAATGAAAGACCGATACCAATGCCATTCCAACACCAACCCGGCTCTGTTGAGCATGAAAGCAGGGGACAGGAAGCCGGTGCCGTGGGATCGGGCTACTTTTCCATCCTGGAGGAACAGGCCACCCATCAACTGGAAATAACGCACTCCATGGGGCCGAAAACTGTGTTATTGATAACTGGTACAGGCATTGGGCAGGGTGATCAGCAGCTGGCCAGTATGCTGATGAGTCAATTTTTCTACAATTTGACCCGTCTGGAAGAGATGGTACGGTGTATTTTATTTGTTAACAGCGGGGTTTTTTTGGTAACCGAAGGCTCGGGTGTTTTGCCTCATTTAGATGTGCTGCAGGAAAGAGGGACGGAAATAATCAGTAGCATTACCTGCCTGGAGCATTATCGACTAACTGACAAAATGCAAATTGGCGTTACAGCAAATTTATTCACTATTACTGAAAAACTCATGGACGGCCTGCGAGTTATAACTCTCTAATCCCATTTCCCAGACCCAAATCCTAATAATGCTTGCCAAATAGGGAGGATTCCCATGTTTGAACAGGATATTGCACTAATTCAAGAATTGATAGATCAAGAGCGTCTGGCGGAATTGCGTGACCTTTTTTCTGAGTATCCCATACCGGATATTGCTGATATCCTTATGGCTGTTGACCAGAACAACCGAGTACTGTTGTTTCGACTGCTTCCTCGCGCCATATCATCAGATGTTTTTTCCTATCTGGAATCAGAAGATCGTAACGAAATCTTAAAAGGCCTGAGCCATGAAGAAACTCGCAACCTACTGCTCAACCTTCGCCCTGATGATCGTACTGTTCTGTTTGAAGAACTGCCCGGACGGGTCACCCAAAAGCTGCTCAACTTACTGACTCCAGAAGAACTGAAGACAACCCGCTTGCTTTTGGGATATCCGGAGGAGAGTGTAGGGCGCTTAATGACACCGGATTATGTAGCAGTCAGACCGGAGTGGACCATTGGCGAAGCCCTGGAACATATCCGCCTAAAAGGCCGCCATAGCGAGACTCTTAATGTCATCTACGTAACTGATAAAGGCTGGAAGCTCATTGATGCAGTGGAGATCTACCAGTTTATTTTGACCGACCCTGAACAGCGGGTAGCTGATTTGATGGGACATTCAGTTATAAATATCTCAGCATTTGAGGATCGGGAAGAGGCCGTCTATATGATGCTAAGATATGACATTCAAGCTCTGCCGGTGGTTGACTCAGAAGGAGTTCTGCTGGGGGTAGTCACTTTCGATGATGTAATGGATGTTGCCCAACTGGAAACGACGGAGGATTTCCATAAAGGGGCGGCGGTCAGTCCCTTAAAAGGCAGTTACCGAGAAACGGGCATAGGGGAATTGTATCGGAAACGCATCGTGTGGTTACTGGGACTGGTAGTAGTAAATATCCTGTCTCTGGAACTGATGGCCTACTACCAAGAAATACTCGCTTCAACCATTGCCTTGACATTCTTTATTCCCCTTTTGCTAGGAAGCGGGGGCAACACCGGTTCACAGTCTTCTACTATAATGGTGCGCGGTCTGGCTACCGGAGATATTGATGTAAATGCATGGGCGGCATCTTTGGGTAAAGAATTAATAGTAGGTTTGGTTCTAGGACTTACCATGGCTTTGGCGGGCATTTTGCTGGGCTCATGGAAAGGCGGACTTACCATTGCCCTGATCGTAGGTATTACTATGATGCTTATCGTGGTAGTGGCTAATTTAATTGGGGCCCTTCTGCCGCTGCTTCTGACCAAGCTTAAACTTGATCCTGCTGTAGCCAGCAACCCTTTGATCACTTCTATTACCGACATTACGGGCTTAATAATATTCTTTTCCGTATCCCAATGGATTATGGCTATGGCCCATTAAGCTGATTTTGTTACCGCATTTAAATAAATGCTATTGCGAAAAATGGTGAGCTTTTATAGCAGAGACTTCCGTGACCGAGGGAAGGAAAATGGATAATTATGACGAAATCATAGTATAATATACCCGTTTGATCAATTACAACAAACAGGGCCTTATTTAGAGGAGGGTGTAATATGGCTGACGAAATTCAATTAGTGGTTTTTGTTCTCAAGCAGGGGGATACCGTCTGTGAGTATGGAGTACCCATTACTCAGGTACAGGAAATTATTCCGGTGGCTAAGACCACTAAACTCCCCCAGGCTCCCGACTTTGTTGAAGGAATTATTAATCTGCGTGGCAGGATCATTCCTATTATCGATCTTAAGAAACGCTTTCAGATGAGCGCTTCCGAGCTTACCAGTGATACGCGCAGCGTGGTAGTGGAAGTGGCTGGTCAAACCGTGGGAATTATTGTCGATCAGGTCAGCGAGGTTTTAAGAATTCCGTTAGAGAATATCGAGCCTCCCCCGGGGGTAGTTGGGGGAATCAATGCTGAGTATTTGACCGGAGTAGGCAAGCTGGAGGATCGTCTCCTAATACTATTGGATATGGATAGAATTCTTAGCGAACAGGAACAGGCCGAACTAGTCGGTGTAGGAGAGCTCGAATAGTGTCCAACCACCCTGAAGCCGCTTCCGGTTTCAGGGTTTTGATTTTGATGGAGGATTAATGCGCATAGGTATTGATATTGTGGATATCGGCCGTTTTCAATTAGTAGTCAAGCGTACTCCACGTTTACTGCAGCGGGTGTTTACTGATCGAGAACGGGATCACTGTATGGCTAAAGGTAACCCTTACCCATCTCTGGCCGCTCGCTTTGCTGCCAAAGAAGCCCTCCGCAAAATACATCCCGACTTGAGCCGGGGAATTCGCTTCCAAGAGGTGGAGGTTACGATAGATGAATGGGGCAGACCTGGTTTAGTGCTATGTGGAAACGCCCAGCAAAGCTGGCAAACATTAGGATTTATATCCTTAGATGTATCTTTATCCCATAGTAGAGAACAGGCGATTGCCGCTGTAATAGCAAAAAGGGGGGAAGAAGACCGATGAAAGTGGTACAGGCTGGTGAGATGCGTGCCATTGATCGAAAAGCCATAGAAGAATATGGTATTCCGGGTCTGGTGTTGATGGAGAATGCCGGAATTCGCACCGTGGAAGTAATCGAAGATATTTTGACGGGTTTAGCCGGTAAGCAGGTACTGATACTGGCGGGAAAAGGCAACAATGGCGGAGATGGCCTGGTGATCGCCCGCCATCTGATCAATGCTGGGATCCCGGCTAGTGTTTTTCTTCTGGGCGAGCCAGAGCAATTGACCCCGGATGCCCGAGTCAACTACCAGATCTTAGAGCGTATGAAAGCCCCGCTGTATGCGCTGCAGACCGAGGAAGACCTTGATCGGTTGACCCTAGCCCTACTAAAGGTCAACTTATTAGTAGATGCTATTTATGGTATTGGTTTCAAAGGGACCTTAAATGATTTTGAAACTCAGGTGGTTCAGCTTATCAACTGGAGTCGGTTGTCGGTAGTGGCAGTAGATATTGCCTCAGGAGTGGAGGCTGATAGTGGACGAGTTCATGGTATAGCCGTTCAAGCTGCTCATACGGTCACCTTTGGTTTACCCAAACTGGGCCAACTGCTGGAACCGGGTAGATCGCACACGGGTGCGCTGACAGTTGCCGATATTTCATTACCACGTGATCTGCTTACTGATCCAGAATTAAAGATCAATCTTATCACCGATGAAATGATACAACCATTCCTTTATTCCCGGGCCGCTCAATCTCATAAGGGCACTTATGGACATGCTCTTGTCATAGGCGGATCCATCGGTATGACTGGGGCGGTGATCATGTCTGCCTGTGCGGCCTTGCGAGTGGGGGCTGGCTTAGTGACGGCTGCTTTACCGGAGTCTTTGCAGGCGGGAGTGGAACATGAAGTAGTAGAAGTTATGACCGTTCCTCTGGCTGAGACAGCTCAGGGAACCATAGCTCGCGAAGCCCTACCGGCTATTAAAAACCTGTTGGGGGCAACTTCCGTATGCGCGATCGGTCCGGGCATGTCACGCTACGGAGAAGCGGCAGCGGTTCTGCATCAGATGTTGGAGTGTTCAGGTATTCCGGTTGTTATTGATGCTGATGGTCTAAACGCTGTCAGCCAGGATATAAATGTATTGAAGGATCGGCAGATACCCATAGTACTAACTCCTCATCCTGGTGAAATGGCGCGTTTGACCGGGCTCACTATTGAAGAAATACAGGCCGATCGTCTGGCCATCGCGCGTAGCTTTGCTCAGCAGTGGGGAGTTACTGTAGTGCTGAAAGGAAGCGGTACGGTGGTAGCCTACCCCAACGGCGAGATCTTTCTTAACTTGAGCGGGAATCCCGGCATGGCCACAGCAGGCAGCGGTGATGTACTGTGTGGTATGATAACCGGCTTGGTCGCTCAGGGACTGCGCCCTCAGGATGCGGCAATGGTGGCTGTTCACCTGCACGGCTTGACCGGCGATCATGTAGAAAAGACTAAAGGCCAGCGCGGGATGATTGCTGGAGATATTATCCAGGCTTTACCCGAGGTGTTAAGAAATTTTGAATCCGCTATTGGTTAATGTAATAATGAAAATAGCCCTAGGCTTAAAATAGTATTTTGAGTGAAAGAGGTGAAAGAAATGTTAGCTAAGGATATCATGACCAGTGAGGTCATTACTGTTAAAGCCCATGACCAGGTTGATGAAGTAGCCCGCCTGCTAGTTGATCACCAAATCAGCGGAATTCCTGTTATAGATGAGAAACGTCATGTGATCGGCATAGTGACCGAGAAGGATCTTATTATTAAAGCATCCCAATTAAGAGTGCCGTTTTACGTGACACTATTTGACAGTATTATTTTTCTAGAAAACCCCATACGCTTTAAAAACGACTTAAAAAAGTATACCGCCGTTAATGTTGAGGATGCCATGACTGAAAAAGTAGTAGTAGTTGAAGAAGACACGGAAGTTAGTGATGTGGTCAGATTAATGCAGAATAAGCGCATTAACCGTGTCCCAGTAGTTCGCCACGGGGAACTAGTAGGTATCATCACTCGTAATGACGTGATCAAATCGATGGTAAAGGGCAATGGATAATATTCGACCGACCTGGGCAGAAATAGACTTAGCAGTTATTCAGCGTAATTTTAACCAGATTCGCAATAAATCAGGTAAAGCTCGGGTAATGGCGGTAGTGAAAGCTGATGCTTATGGTCACGGCATGCGTGAAGTTGCCAAAGTATGTGCCCAAAGTGGAGCTGACTTTTTCGGAGTAGCTACGCTGGAGGAAGCTCTGGAATTAGCGGAATATGGGTATAAGATCCCTATCCTGGTTCTGGGGTACGTGCCGGTGACTGGTGCGAGGGAAATTGTTAAATATGGTATCAGAGCGACAGTTTTTAACGAAGAACTTGCTCAAGGCGTGGCTAGAGAAGCCAGCCGCCAGGGAGTTCCCGGATATATCCATATAAAGATGGATACCGGGATGGGCAGACTCGGTTTTAGCCCGGATCCCAAGGCACTGGAGACTATTAGCCGGATCAGTGGATTGCCAGGTCTGATATTGGAGGGGATCTATACACACTTTGCAGCAGCTGATGAGGCTGATAAGGACTACACCTATAAGCAGCTTAATCAGTTTAATGATTGGATAACCAAGCTGGAAAAGTTCGGTATCAATATCCCCATCAAACACTGTTCTAATAGTGCGGGCCTGATAGATCTTCATGAGGTTGCTGGTCTGGACATGATCAGAGCCGGGATCATTCTCTATGGACTATATCCTTCAGCTGAGGTCAATAGAGAGTCGTTCCCCCTCACTCCGGCTATGCGCTTAAAAAGCCGAATCGCATTGATTAAGACACTGGAACCAGGGTATACGGTCAGCTATGGCTGTACTTATCAATGTCGTCAGGTTACCCGAGTAGCCACGGTTCCGATTGGATATGCGGATGGATATAGCCGCAGACTATCCAATCAGGTATGGGGCATGGTGCGAGGACAAAAGGCACCTCAAATTGGAACGATTTGCATGGATCATTGTATGTTTGATGTTACTCATATTGAAGGGGTACAGGAAGGAGACGAAATACTGCTGTTTGGCCGCACCCAGGATGGAATAGTGGCCGATGATCTAGCTGCTATTATGGGTACTATAAATTACGAAATAGTTTGTGCAGTTAGCAGTAGGGTGCCCCGATTATATTGTTAATCTAGGACTTGATGCAAATCTTGGATTTGCTAGCTGGCGAGCATATCTCTATAATGTAACTATCGGGTAGATAACTCTGCATATTTTTCTGGAGGTGCTCGCTTTGCCAGCCTCAAAACGCATAATAATTACTGTTCCCGAAAATTTATTAGCGGAAATGGATGATGTTACCATCATTGAATCTAAAAATCGCAGTGAAATAGTCCGCGAGGCAATTCGGTTCTATTTAAGGGAGCGCAAAAGAACCCTGATAGTGGAGCAGATGAAAAAAGGTTATATAGAAATGGCTGAAATCAATTTATGTCTTGCTTGTGAAGATTCTGGAGTGGAGGATGAAGCGCTGGTTAACTGCATAGAAAAATTGTTGGAGTGATCTCGCATGGTAAAAAGAGGTGAGATTTATTTTGCTCAGTTAAATCCAGTGATTGGATCGGAACAAGGTGGGATCCGACCGGTTCTCATTGTCCAAAATGATATCGGCAACCAGTATAGTCCGACCACCATCATACTAGCGATAACCTCACAAATCAATAAAGCCAAACTACCTACACACATCGAACTAAAGGCTAAGGACTACGGCTTGGAAAGGGATTCAGTTATACTGGCTGAGCAGGTTCGGACTATCGACAAAAGTCGGTTAAAACAGCGGATTGCCGTATTGAAACAGGAGACCATGCAGCGTGTTGACCAAGCTTTGGCCATCAGTCTAGGTCTCCACGAGGTGTAGGTACATATAACATTGATTAGAACAGGTCCAAGGGGGCCTGTTTTTTTATCGATGGACATGGTGGGGGAGGGATAAATATGCGATCAGTTATAGGGATCACCGGAAATCATGACGGGGAGGAGCGCAGTTTTTGGGTGCGCGACTACTATGTTAAATCACTGGAAACAGCTGGTGCTACCGCTCTGGTTTTGCCACCGACCCAGGAGACAGATATCATTTATGATTATTTGGAAGTATGCGATGGTCTGCTTTTTTCCGGTGGTGGTGATGTAGATCCGGTACACTGGGGCGAGAACGCTCGTCCGGGACTGGGCCAGATCAACCCACGGCGGGATGCTTTCGAATTAGAATTGGCTCGCCAGGCCTTGAAATCCGATGTACCAGTCTTAGGTATCTGCCGGGGTTGTCAGGTCTTGAATGTTGCTGCGGGTGGCAGTCTACTGCAGGATATCCAATCTCATCTACTTCACGACCAAAATGCCCCCAGAAATTACCCGATTCATGCTATAGTGGTGGAAAAGGGCAGCCTCCTGCAGAAGGTTTTACACAGTCAAGAAATTAGGGTGAATAGTTTTCATCACCAGGCTGTTAAGGATCCGGGGCGGGACTTTAAGATATGTGCCTGGGCTCCCGATGGAGTGATAGAGGCCATTGAGAGTAGCAAACACCGCTGGGTGTTAGGAGTACAATGGCACCCCGAATGTATGACCGATGAGTTTTCCCAACGCCTTTTCGCCGCCCTGGTCAAGGCCAGCCAA
>CAZTZX010000054.1:11732-13414 GCA_964618175.1 uncultured Syntrophomonas sp.
GAAAGGAAGGATGATAGATGATGCTGGTGATTACTGGCGGTAAGATTATGACTATGGGGCCGGAAGGTACCCTTCACAAAAAGCATATTGCAGTAGAAGGAGATCGCATTACAGCGATAACTGAAGCTGGAGACATTCCTGCCAATGTCCAGCACCTGGATGCTGGCGGCGGGTATATACTTCCTGGCTTTATTGATGCCCACACCCATATTGGCCTGGATGAGGAAATCTATCGGGTAGAAGGTGATGATGTCAACGAGACCACTGATCCGGTAACTCCACAACTACAGGCGGTAGACGGTATACACTTCCGAGATCTAGCCTTTCAGGATGCTCTGCGCGGCGGCATAACCCGGGCAATGTCTATGCCGGGCAGTGCTAATGTTATCGGGGGCCAGGCGGTTTTCCTGAAAACATTCGCGGCCGATATGAGCGGTATGGTATATAAAAATCCCTGGGGCTTGAAAGCTGCTCTGGGTGAAAACCCTAAACGGGTATATGGGGAACAACAAAAGAAAGCTCCACGTACTCGTATGGCCAGTGCCAGCCTTTTACGGGAAGCGTTTTATAAAGCGGCCCGCAATCTGGAAAAAGACTTTCTGGATCCAGAAGTAGAGTACAAACAGATGCCCATTTTCAAAGTACTTAAAAAGGAGATGCCCCTACTTCTGCATGCCCATCGTAGCGATGACATGCTGACCGCTCTGCGCATCAAGGATGAATTCGATTTCGATATGATCATCCAGCATGCTACTGAAGGAGCCCGTATAACCGATGAACTGGTTAAACGCAATGTATCGGTTTTTATTGGCCCTCTTTTGGTCAACCGGGCCAAAGTGGAAATGCAGGATGTGTCATTTCGGAATGCCAGGTTGCTGAAAGAAAGGGGAGTTACTTTCAGTTTGATCAGCGACCATCCCGTAGTTCCCATAGAACATCTGCGTATATCGGCAGCTCTAATGGTCAGGGAAGGTTTGGATGAAGATACCGCTTTGCAGGCCCTGACTCTGCATCCGGCTCAGGCCTTGAAGGTAGATACGGAACTGGGATCGATCGAAGTTGGCAAGCGCGCTGATCTAGTTGCTTTCGATGGCCATCCTCTTGACTACCGCTCTCGCGTCAAATGGGTAGTAGTGGATGGACAGATCTGGCATAATAGCGGTGAACACTAATTTAACATGGATGGACAGGAAACATGAGGTAATCACCATCCCGTAATCTGCACAATAGGATAGGGTGAAAGGGGGAAAGGAGACGTGAACAGAGGGGATACATTTACCGTTTATATGGACGGAGTAGCTATGACGGTATGCGTATTGGGATTCTATAACGAGGAGTACAGTGGCGAAGAGATGGTTATACTGGCCATGGTCAGTCAGGAAAACTTGGTTCATGTACCCCTGGAAGATATACAAACTCTGTTTCCCCAGCGTAAGTATGTGAATTAACTCTTTGCAATTGCAGCCAAAATGGAGCGCAAGATAGGAACTTTCCCTATTTTGCGCTTTGATTCTATCCGCACTATTTTATGCAAATCAATCAAAGCAGTTTTATTTACTTTCAATTCTAATTCCAGTAAGGAAGAGGGGGGACTGTTCAACCGTCCCCCCTGCTTCTTTTTGCATTCATTTGGTGGTGAAACCGAAGTATCTTAAAGATATCTTACTGCGGGTAGCGCAAAA
>CAZTZX010000055.1:0-12953 GCA_964618175.1 uncultured Syntrophomonas sp.
GCCTCGTAAAATAACTATTGAAATGATTCAAAAAGAAGTTTGTTCCTATTATAATTTGGAAATGAGTGAATTGGTGTCCAAGAAGCGCAATAAGCAAGTAGTCTTTCCCCGTCAGGTGGCGATGTTTATTTGTCGTAAAATAACCGACGCTTCTTATCCGCAGATCGGTGATCAATTTGGAGGTCGTGATCATACTACCGTTATACATGCTGTGGAAAAAATAGAAAAAGAAACCAAGGAAAAGCCCGAGCTAGCAGCCACCGTAGATGAGTTATCCCAACGCTTGAGTTCAAACCATCTACATCCGGATCAGTTATAAACAGGCTTATCCTTCAAAGAAGTATTCGATCTTCCCTAGTTGGACAGGCTTATCCACATATTAAATGACACTACTACTACTACTGCGGAAGTCTAATAAGTAAGAAAGATTAATGGGGTTGTCAAAAAAACAATTATTGATTGGGAGGGTTTTATTTGAAATTTACTATCGAAAAAAATGATTTATCAGCTCTAACCACCTTGGTTTATAGGGCTGCCTCCAGTAAAAATACCATACCGGTTCTGTCTGGGCTCTTGATTGAAGCATCTCTGGATAAAGGGCTAACCATGACTGCTACTGATTTAGAAATCGGTATTAGAGCTTCTACTAGCCAGGTACAGATACAGGAGGAAGGCACCGTTTTAGTAAATGCCCATTATTTTGCTGATTTTATAAAGCTTCTCCCGGAATCAATCATTGGGCTGGAACTGAACCGAGAGACTTCTCGCTTGGATATTACCTACGGGCGCTCTACCGGATATATTAATACTTACCAGGATCAGGAATACCCGGGGCTGCCTATAGATCATATGGAATATCGCTTTTCTCTGCCTCAAAATGTATTAAAAGAGGCTTTTAAAAAAACCTCCTTTGCGGCAGCGGCTACTCATTTCCGCCAGGTTTTTACTGGGGTTCTATTTGATATTTTAGAAGCAGGTTTGTTAAGGATAGTGGCCTCAGATACGCATCGACTGGCCTATTATAGTTATACTCTTGGCGAGCCCCATCTTGCCCCTTTCAATTTTATAATTCCGACCCGAACCGTTAACGAACTAACTCGCCTGCTGGACGATGATGAAGAACCGATTGATTTAAGTTTTAGTGACAACAATGTTATTTTCTCCAAGGGCAGTATTATAATCATGTCTCGTTTGGTCGAGGGTCAGTATCCTAACTATGAACAAGTGGTTCCCAAACAGTTCAATACCAACTTGACTATTAATTCTCATATCCTCACCACTACCCTGGAAAGGGCCCGAACCATGCCTACCGATGAAAAACTTAAAATACATCATGTTCAATTCCTATTGGGAGAAAAAGAAATAACTGTCAATGCTTTTTCGGAAGTCATGGGTGAAATAGAAGAAGTGATCGAGGATTTTGAGGTCAGTGGGGAAGTAGATTTCCGCATTGCTTTTAATACTAATTATTTTTTAGAAGCAATGAAAATATTTGCGGCCGAAACTGATAAAATAAACGTGCAAATGTCAGGTTCCTTAGGACCATCTTTATTAACCAATCCGGATAAAGATAACTATCTGTATGTGTTGGTACCTCTGCGAACTAATCAATAAGGAGTGGTGAACCAGTCCTTGAAAGTTATTGATTATAGGGCTACTAATTTTAGAAATTTACTGCGCGTAGAACACCAACCATCTCCGGCTATGAATATTATTGTGGGTGACAATGCTCAGGGAAAAACCAACCTCCTTGAAGCCCTGTGTGTTCTTGCGACCGGCAGTTCATTTCGCACTAATAGTGATCGGATTTTGATTAACGATCAAGCCCAGGCCTATGAACTGAGTTCAAGCTACGAGTATAGCGAGCGCTGCTTTGAGACCAATATCAAATATAATTCTAGAACCGGCAAGGTCATCACCCTAAACGGACGAAAAACCAACCCACATCATCCCGATCGTCTGCGTGTGGTTGTTTTTACACCAGACGATTTGTATTTGGTAAAGGGGTCACCCAGCCGCAGACGCTTTTTCCTTGATTTCTTGTTAAAACAGGTGGGAGCAGAATATGGGTACCATCTGGATAACTATGTTAAAATT
This sequence comes from uncultured Syntrophomonas sp., assembly GCA_964618175.1. Taxonomy (GTDB): domain Bacteria; phylum Bacillota; class Syntrophomonadia; order Syntrophomonadales; family Syntrophomonadaceae; genus DTU018. Next base: position 2,098 of record CAZTZX010000055.1, read on the forward strand.
CTAAGAAAAAGGAATAATTTGTTAAGAAAGAACCAAGCTAATACCAAAACATTTAAACTAACTACGGAAGTTTTTGTCGAGCAAGCAGTCCGTTTAATAATGGCTCGTATTCACATGGTTAGTTTACTGGACCAATTCGTTGGTCCGCTCTATCAGGACATCAGTGGAGAAGATATAGGAGGGCTGAAATTACGCTATGCTATTTCATTTCTCTTAGATAGTGGTAAAATAAACTTTGACATTCTAAGATTATCCATGTTGAACCATCTTGAAAAAATTAGTGAGCAAGAATGTGCCCGCAAAAGTAGTTTACTAGGTCCCCACCGGGACGATATCAATATATACTTAAACGGTCATCCCGCCCGTCAATTTGCCTCTCAAGGGCAACAACGCAGTATAGCGGTGAGCCTTAAATTAGCTGAATTGATGGCTATACAACAAGCTCAAGGTGAGTTTCCCGTTTTTCTTTTAGATGAGGTGTTGTCAGAGCTGGACAAGGAGCGGCAGAAACGGCTGCTAAGTTACCTGCAAAAGGCTTCCTTCCAGAGTTTTCTTACTACTGTAAATCTGGAAAAAAACCGGTTCGAAGACAGCCAGGCCTCTATTTACCGCATGGCAGGCGGAAAATTATCAGGAAAGGAGTAATCCCTTTGTATCTTCACCTAGGCAACAATTATATAATTTCCACTCAAAACATCATCGCAATTCTTAATCTGAATCCACCCTTAAATGAGGACATTAAGGATATTATGGAGATTGCCCGCTCAGAGAGAAAGTTGGTCAATATTAGTGAAAAAGGGAAAAATAAGGCTCTAGTTTTGTGTGACGACAAGGTTTGCCTGTCACCTATTTCTTCTAATACCCTCTACAAGCGCGCTTCTCACTTTACTGGGGAGGTGTAACCATGACCGATTTAAATAACAATGGCTACAATGCCTCCGATATACAGGTCTTGGAAGGCCTGGAGGCAGTCCGCAAGCGCCCGAGTATGTATATTGGATCCACGGGTCCTCGGGGCCTGCATCATCTAGTGTTTGAAATAGTTGACAACAGTATTGATGAAGCGGTGGCTGGCTTTTGCGATACCATAACCGTTACCATGCATAATGATGATTGGGTAACGGTTACAGACAATGGACGTGGTATTCCGGTAGATATGCATCCCATAATGGGTATTCCCGCTTTAGAGGTAATATTGACTACTCTGCACTCCGGAGGAAAATTCGGTGGCAGCGGATACAATATTTCCGGAGGGCTCCATGGGGTAGGTCTTTCGGTCGTAAATGCGCTGGCCAGTCATATGGACGTTACCATTTTGCGGGATGGACAAGTGTATAAACAAGCCTATGAACGCGGAGGGCCGCTAGGAGCTATATACACAGATGGAACTACCTCTGATACCGGAACTGTAATTCGTTTTCATCCCGATGCCGATATCTTCGAAGAAACCGTTTTTGAGCGCGACATCATAGAGCAGCGTTTGCGGGAACTGGCCTTTCTGAACCAGGGACTAAAGATCCTGTTTTACGACGAACGGGAAGAAGAGCCTTATAAGAAGGAGTTTCACTATGAAGATGGTCTGCGGGATTTTGTAGCTTATCTTAATAGGAGTAAAGAAACCTTAACCGAAGCTCCCTTTTATACTGAGATCCAGAAAGAGGATGTAATTGTCCGCATTGCGCTGCAGTATAATTCAGGCTATAACGAGAATATCTATTCTTTTGCCAATAATATTCATACTCAGGAAGGCGGAACCCACGAAGTAGGGTTTAAGAATGGTCTAACCAGAGTAGTTAATGACTATGCCAAAAAGAACAATATTCTCAAAGAAAATGACAGCAATCTGTCGGGAGAGGACATTCGCGAAGGATTGGCGGCCATTGTTTCCGTGCTGGTCAAAGATCCGCAATTTGAAGGACAAACTAAAACCAAGCTGGGCAATACTTACATTCGCGGCATTGTTGAGTCAGCCTTGTATGAAAGTGTTGATGATTACCTTAACGAAAACCCCACCATAGCGCGCCGCATAACCGAAAAGTCCATATCGGCCCGTCGCGCTCGCGAGGCGGCCAAAAAAGCCCGGGAACTGACCCGGCGCAAGAGCGCTCTGGAGACCACCACCTTGCCAGGGAAACTGGCCGATTGCAGTAGCCGGGATCCGGCCATCTCTGAACTTTATATTGTGGAAGGTAATTCCGCCGGTGGATCCGCTAAACAGGGACGGGATCGCAACATCCAGGCCATACTGCCCTTGCGGGGAAAAATCCTTAACGTGGAAAAAGCTAGGCTGGATCGGGTGCTTTCCAATGAGGAGATTCGTTCCCTGATAACGGCCATGGGTACAGGCATAGATGAAGACTTCGACATAAAAAAAGCCCGCTATCACAAGCTTTTTATCATGACGGATGCGGATGTGGATGGTTCACATATAAGAGTATTGCTCTTAACCTTTTTCTATCGATTTATGCGGCCTTTGATAGAGGAAGGCTATGTTTACATTGCCCAACCACCCTTATATGGAGCCAAGCGAGGCAACGAGATACACTATTTTCACGAGGATGAAAAAATGAACGAATTCATAACTCAATCTGGTAAAAAATGGGTTATACAGCGCTATAAAGGTCTGGGGGAAATGGATCCCGAACAACTCTGGGATACTACTATGAACCCGGAAAATAGGCACATCCTTCAGGTCACTGTGGACGATGCTATTCGCGCTGATGAAATATTTTCCGATCTGATGGGAGATAATGTGGAGCCTCGTCGAGAGTTTATTCAGGCCAATGCCAGGTTCGTAACCAACCTGGACATTTAACAGGAGATGATAATCATTGGCAGAGCCAAATTTGTTTGATAATGTAGTTCCCGTTGATATTGAGAAAGAAGTTAAAAGGTCATTTCTGGAATACTCCATGAGTGTTATTGTTTCTCGAGCTATTCCAGATGTTCGTGATGGTCTGAAACCGGTGCATCGCCGTATTCTTTATGCTCTATATGACCAGGGCATGACCCATGACAAACCCCACAAAAAATCAGCCAATATCGTGGGTGAAGTAATGGGTAAGTACCATCCTCACGGAGATTCAGCTATTTATGAGACCATGGTCAAACTGGCCCAGGATTTTGCCATGCGGTATCCGCTGGTAGACGGACATGGCAACTTTGGCTCTGTAGATGGCGATTCAGCCGCGGCCATGCGTTATACCGAGAGCCGTATGTCCAAAATAGCCGGGGAAATGCTGACCGACATTGATAAAGACACGGTCGACTGGCGGCCGAATTATGACGACAGCCGAGAAGAGCCTCAGGTGCTGCCTTCTCGTATTCCTAATCTGCTTATAAATGGGTCATCAGGTATCGCCGTGGGTATGGCTACCAATATACCGCCTCACAATTTAACCGAAGTGGTGGATGCAGTTACCATGGTAATTGATAACCCGGAAGCCAGTGTGGAAGAGATCATGCAAATACTGCCCGGGCCGGATTTCCCCACCGCAGGAATTATTATGGGAAGCGACGGTATTCGCAAGGCCTATCATACCGGACGGGGAACCTTCAAGGTGCGGGCCCGTTATACCATAGAAGAGCGCCGTAACGGCAAAAATGCCATTGTGGTTACAGAATTGCCTTATCAGGTCAACAAAGCTCGCTTGATCGAAAAGATCGCCGATTTGGTTCGAGATAAAAAGATCGAAGGAATTGTAGATTTACGAGATGAATCTGATCGCCAGGGCATTCGGGTAGTAATCGAGACCCGCCGCGATGTAAATGTCAATGTTATCGTGAATAAGCTATTTAAGCACACCCAGATGGAAGACAGTTTTGGCATCAACATGCTGACCCTGGTGCATGGCCAGCCATTGGTACTGGGAATAAAAGATGTCATCCGCTACTACATCGAACATCGCCAGGAAGTTGTGGAACGGCGCACCCGTCATGACTTGAAGGTTACCCGGGATCGTTTGCATATTGTAGAAGGGTTAAGAATCGCCCTAGACAATTTGGACGAAGTAATTGACCTGATCACCAGCAGCAAAGACCGGGAGCAAGCCCGCCAAGCTTTGATGGAGCGCTTTGGGTTTAGTGAGATCCAGGCCAATGCGATTCTGGATATGCGCCTGGTACAGTTGACCAATTTGGAAAGAGGCAAGTTGGATGATGAATATCAGGACCTATTGGTTCGCATAGCGGACTTCGAAGATATTTTGAACCGACCGGAACGGGTTTTAGCCATAATAAAAGAAGATCTGGCTGATGTAAAGAAAAAGTACGGAGATGCGCGCCGTACCGAAATAAGCCAGGAAATATCGGACTTTAATGTAGAAGATTTCATTGATGATCATGAAGTCCTTATTACCTTATCCAACCGCGGCTATATTAAACGACTGCCCTTGGACACCTACAGAGCCCAGCGCCGCGGTGGCAAAGGCATAAGTGCCACTTCCATTCGAACCGAGGACTATTCCTCTGATGTGGTGGTAACCAGCGTATTGGGGCATGTTCTGTTCTTTACCAACCAGGGCCGGGTATTTTCCAGCCGGGTTTACCATTTGCCCGAGGCCTCTCGCCAGGCTAAAGGACTACCCTTGATCAACTTTATTGAACTGCGGGCTGATGAAAGAGTAACCACCCTGATAGCAGCCCGGGAGCTTGATGAAAAGCGGCACATGCTGATGATAACCCGACAGGGAATCATCAAGAAAGTTGCTCTGTCAGCATTCCAAAACATTCGTCGTTCCGGTCTGATTGCCGTAAACCTGCGCCCGGATGATGAATTGGTAGGAGTGATTCGGGTAGTCAAGGGAGACGCGATCATGGTGACTACCGCTAATGGCCAGGCAATTCTTTTTGACGAAAAGCAGGTCAGACCCATGGGCCGAACCGCTGCCGGTGTGAGAGGAATTAAACTTGACCCGGATAACTATGTTATCGGACTGGATAAATACCGGAACGGTGCCGATGTTTTGATAGTTACCGAACATGGTTACGGCAAACGAGTCCCGCTGAGCGAATTTAAGATTCAAAATCGGGGAGGCAAGGGAGTAAAGGCCATTGAGCTTACCCGCAAAAATGGAGAGGTAGTCGCTACCAAGATCGTATCCGTTGATGATGAACTGGTTATTCTAACCAGTGAAGGGCAGATAATCCGTCTGGAGGTAGAAGACATATCGGTTCAGAAGCGTTATGCGCGAGGAGTTCTCTTAATGCGGCTTCCGGATAACGACCAGATAGTGAGTATTGCTCGTTTCCGAATCGAACCGGAAGAATAATCTGCGCTAGTACTATACAAAGCCGCCGGAAAGGAATAAAATTTTTAGTTATAGAGCGGCAGGCCAACCAGGTTCGGCTTGGTAATAAGGAGGAATTCTTTTATGGAACAAAAGGGGACATTTAGCATAAAAACGGGCCTGACTCAGACGTTTCGAGGTGGCGTTATCATGGATGTGACCACCCCTGAGCAGGCTAAATTAGCAGAAGAAGCAGGTGCCTGCGCAGTTATGGCTCTGGAAAGAGTGCCTGCTGATATAAGAGCTGCGGGAGGCATTGCCCGTATGGCTGACCCCAGCATTATTTTACGCATTAAGGAAACGGTCTCCATACCGGTAATGGCCAAGTGTCGCATAGGTCATTTCGTGGAAGCGCAGATCCTGGAATCGCTGGCAATTGACTGTATTGATGAGAGCGAGGTATTGACCCCCGCCGACGAAAAATACCACGTCAACAAGCACGGTTTCCAAGTAGCTTTCGTTTGCGGGGCTCGAAATCTAGGCGAAGCTCTGCGCCGGATCGGGGAAGGTGCCGCCATGATTCGCACTAAAGGAGAAGCGGGAACCGGCAATGTCGTGGAAGCAGTCCGCCATATTCGCCAGGTCAATGATGATATTCGCCGGATCAGTAATCTTCCGGAAGAAGAATTAATGACCGCCGCCAAAGAAATGCAGGCGCCTTATGAACTGGTAGTAGAGACGGCCCGCTTAAAAAGATTGCCGGTGGTAAACTTTGCTGCCGGTGGTATTGCTACACCAGCAGATGCAGCTTTAATGATGCAGTTGGGCTGTGACGGAATTTTTGTGGGGTCAGGGATCTTTAAGTCCGGCGATCCCAAACAGCGAGCCCGCGCTATTGTAGCGGCTACTACCTATTATAATGATCCAGCTGTTCTAGCCGAAGTATCACGAGATTTAGGTGAAGCCATGGTAGGCATAGACATAAACACCATCCGCCCCGAGGAGCGTATGCAGGAACGAGGCTGGTAAAAGGGAAACACCGTTGTTATTTCCTGCATATGACAAAGGATTTTTCTTGCCAGGGTTGGCGTGATGTACTATAATAAACTCTAATCTTTCAAATGAGGCGCGATGAAGGGGCTAGTAGATATAGGTACCTGAAAAAGAGAGCTGGTGGTAGGTGCGAACCAGTCAGGATCTTATCGAATCCATCCTGGAGCAGACTGTGAATTAAGCAGTACCGGTGGCGACGTTATAGCTGGCAAGTGGAGATGGTTTATGACCATGTCAACTAGGGTGGCAACGCGGGAATACCTCTCGTCCCTTATTAGGGCGAGAGGTTTTTTATTTAAAATTAGGAGGTTTTATGAAATGACAGGCGACCAGTATTTACTGCTTCCAGGTCCCACCCCGATTCCCGAACGGGTAACGAGGGCGATGAGCCAACCAATGGTGAATCATCGCGGTCCCGAATTCAAGCAACTGCTCACCGAAGTAATCCAGGGGCTAAAACAGGTCTATTGTACCGATCAGCATGTATTGATTTATCCTGCTTCTGGAACCGGTGCATTGGAAGCAGCCGTGGTCAACTTTCTATCTCCTGGAGATAAGGTTTTAGTGGTTTCCATCGGTGTATTTGGAGATCGTTTTGCTAAAATTGCAGCTGAATTTGGAGCCCAGGTGGAAAAGATGGATTTTCCCTGGGGGCAGCCCGCCGATCCCCAACGGGTCAAGGAACGTTTGGATCAGGATGTAAACCGGGAAATAAAAGCAGTTTTGGTAACACACAACGAAACCTCTACCGGAGTATTCAATAATATTAAAGCCATCAGCGCGGCTCGAGGAAACCATCCTGCGCTATTAATGGTAGATGCCATCAGCGGCCTGGCTACCATAGATCTCAAGATGGATGAATGGCAACTAGATGTAGTGGTAAGTGGATCACAAAAAGCTTTTATGCTTCCTCCCGGATTAAGCTTTATGGCTTTTAGCGAAAAAGCTCTGCGAATTCACGAGCAGTCTAAGATGCCGCGTTTTTACTGGGATGTAAGCCAGGGCGTTAAGTATCTGGAAAAGGGGCAAACTCCTTTTACGCCAGCGGTTTCACTATATTTTGGCCTGGGAGAGTCCTTGAAGATGATGTTGGAGGAAGGGCTGGACAATATCATAGAGCGGCACCGCAATTATCGGGATTTGGTGCGTGTGACCGTGCGGGCCATGGGTCTGCAGTTGTTGGCTCAGGACGAATGGGCTTCGCAAGCAGTAACAGCCGTAGTTGCTCCGGAAAATATCGGCGCCAACATAATCCGCAAATACATGCTGGAACAGTTTAACATCGTGCTGGCCGGAGGTCAGCAGAGTTTAGACAATGTAATCTTCCGCATAGGCCATCTGGGTTATGTACGCCAACTGGATTTATTAGCCGTCTTAGCAGCTCTGGAAATCACCCTGCAACAACTAGGCTGGGAAATGGAATTTGGAGCAGGGGTAAACCAAGCGCAGGCCTTTATACTTAGCCAGACACAGAAAGGAGAATAGATGTGGAAACCAAAAAACGAGTCATAGTTACCGAGCGTATTGCCGAAGAAGGATTAGCTTTACTGCGTACCGAACTGGACGTTGATTTTCGTGATGGAATACCAAGAGAAGAACTGTTGGATATAATCGGACAGTATGATGCCCTGATCGTGCGCAGTGTTACCAAAGTTAGTGAGGAACTGATCAGCCGTGGAGCTCCGCGTCTAAGAGTAGTGGGCAGAGCAGGCAACGGTATTGACAACATTGATGTTGATGCCTGCACCCGCCATGGAGTGATCGTAGCCAACACCCCGGATAGTAATACCATTTCTGCTGCTGAGCAGACGATTGCCCTCTTGCTGGCCTCCTCGCGCAAAACGGCCTGGGCCAACAACTTCTTAAAAGGCGGCACCTGGGATCGTAAGCCTTTCCGGGGAGTGGAACTATATGGCAAAACCGTGGGTATAGTAGGTCTGGGACGCATAGGCTCCATGGTGGCTACCCGCCTGAAAGCCTTTAACATGCAGATTCTAGCTTATGACCCCTATATAGCCGATGAGCGGTTTGTTAAGTACGGTGCCGAGAAGATGCCGACTCTGGAAGAGTTGGTGCGGCAGTCCGACTTTATTACCGTGCATACTCCCAAGACCGAAGAGACCTTCCATATGATCAACGAAGAGATGTTTAAGGTCGCCAAAGATGGCGTGCGGGTTGTAAACTGCGCCCGGGGAGGAATTATCGAGGAAGCCGCCTTGCTGGAGGCCATGAAGGCCGGCAAAGTTGCCAGTGCTGGCATGGACGTTTTTGAAAAAGAACCGGCTATAAATAATCCTCTATTTGAATTTGAAAATGTGGTATGCACCCCCCATTTAGGAGCCGATACCTTTGAAGCTCAGCGACGGGTAGGTGAAACTATTGCCGAACAGGTGATGAAAGCCCTAAATGGCGAAATCGTTCCCAATTTAATCAACTTGCCTACTATGGTCAGTGAAGAACTCAACTATCTGCGTCCCTATATTACTCTGGCGGAAAAAATGGGTAAATTCTACTACCAGCTGGAAAAGTCGCCTATTGCCAGAATCGAATTGACCTACGCCGGGCCTATGACCATAAATGATACAGAAATACTCACAGTAGCTTTTTTCAAGGGATTGCTAGAGCCCATTCTATGGAACAAAGTCAATTATGTTAACGCCCGTCTTATGGCACGTGAAAGAGGCATCAAGGTTTTCGAAAGCAAACAGGAGCAGAGCAGCCGACGCTATAAGAACGTAATTTCCGTCAGTATATTTGGCCAGGATGGTCAACAACTGGATCTGGCCGGAACCGTTTCCCGGGCTCGCGATCCATTGTTGGTGGAACTGAACGGTTACGAAACTGAAACTAACCTGCAAGGTTACGTAATTATGGTCGAAAATTCTGATCGTCCTCGAGTAGTTGGACCTTTTGCTACTTTGTTGGGTGACCAGGGAGTCAATATTGCCTCCATGAAAGTGGCCCGTCAGACCAAAGGCGACAAGGCCATCATGTTGGTCAATGTGGATAACAAAGTAGAAGAGGCAGTATTAGAAAAACTTGGCCAGGTGGAGGGTATTCTCGGCAAGCCCGGATTACTGCATTTCTAAACAGGGCAGAAGAGCGTTTTTCTGGCGGGGAGAGAGCAGGAAACAAGGTATAACACAGGAGGACTACTATGTTAGATGCCAAATTAATAAGAGCAAACCCCGATCAAGTTGAAGCGGCGTTGCGCAAACGTGGTCTGAGCGGGGCTCTGGACGGATATCTGCAGTTGGACGAAAAAAGACGGCAGATCTTGCTTCAGGTAGAGGAATTAAAGAATTTCCGAAATACATCCTCCCAGGAAGTAGGGAGACTAAAAAAAACCGGGCAGGATGCCTCTGAATTAATGGATAAGGTTCGTCAGGTGGGCAAGGAAATCGCTGCCTTTGATGAAGAGCTAAAAGGCGTAGAAGAACAGATGGAACGGATTCTGTTAAGCATACCTAATTTGCTGCATGAATCAGTGCCCATAGGCCCCGACGAGAACAGCAATGTGGAAATGCGGCGCTGGGGCAACCCTCGTCAATTTGACTTTGAACCTCAAGCCCACTGGGATATCGGCCCGGCTCTGGACATATTGGATTTTGAAAGAGCCGCTAAGTTGTCCGGGGCGCGGTTTACAGTATACAAAGGTGCAGGAGCACGGTTGGAACGAGCCTTGGTAAATTTTTATCTGGATATCCACACCCAGCAGCATGGCTACCGAGAAATACTGCCGCCTTTTATGGTTGGTGCCGACTGTATGCAGGGAACTGGGCAACTGCCCAAATTTGCTGAGGATATGTTCAAGGTGGAAGGCCGCGAAATGTACCTAATACCTACTGCGGAAGTACCACTGACCAATTTATATCGAGAAGAGATCCTGGATGCAGCTGATCTGCCGATTTATCTGACCGCTTATACCCCCTGCTTTCGGGCTGAGGCCGGATCCCATGGCCGCGATACCCGGGGAATTATCCGCCAGCATCAGTTCAACAAAGTGGAACTGGTCAAATTAGTGGAGCCACAGCATTCTTATGAAGAACTGGAGAAACTGACCGCTAATGCGGAAAAAGTCCTGCAGCTTTTAGGCCTACCCTATAGAATTATGCTGCTAAGTACCGGCGACACAGGCTTCTCAGCTGCCAAAACCTATGATGCGGAAGTATGGATGCCCAGTTACAACGAATATAAAGAGATCTCATCCTGTTCCAATTGCGGAGACTTTCAGGCCCGGCGGGCTAACATTCGCTATCGGCCGTCAGCCAAAGAAAAGCCTCAGTACGTGCATACCCTTAATGGCTCCGGAGTAGCTATCGGACGTACCGTAGCCGCTATTCTGGAAAACTATCAGCAGGCAGATGGATCGGTATTGGTACCCGAAGTACTCCAGCCGTATATGGGCGGTTTACAAGTTATAAAAAGGCAGTAAATAACCGTCAATAGCTTGGTTGACAACCTTTGGGGCCTGTGCTATACTTTCTTTTGCATTGATTTGCCAAGGTTAGCATCCTTTCAGTGGAGGGGTGTCCGAGCGGTTGAAGGAGGCGGTCTTGAAAACCGTTGAACCTT
>CAZTZX010000056.1:0-3412 GCA_964618175.1 uncultured Syntrophomonas sp.
AGACTGCAGCGGTCACTCCCTAGTACTATTTTGCTAGCTCCTCTGCCAGAGCTTTGCTCTTTTCCGATAGAACAAGGGCCAAATGGGCGGCATCTTTAGTTTTTCCTAGTATCAGAGTTGAAGCAAGATCAGCAAATAGGTTTTTCAGCTCCAAAAATAGTTTCATGCCCATTGAAAACCCCTCCTTTGTATTATGGTGTAGCTAATTGAATTCCATTTTGGTCATATATTTAAATTATACACAAAATCTGCTTGGGAATGTCATTAATATGCTAATTAAAGAAAATGATAAAAACTCAATTAACCATAATCCACTGTCACTGAGACTTCCTCGGTATTGAGCAATCTAGGATCGGAAGCACGCATATACTAAGCCTGAGCCAAAACCTGACTGATTCTTCCGACCATCTCCTGAGCAGCAGGAGCGTCATATTCTTCAATGCGTCCTTGATCCACCAGGTGGTTAAGATCAGCATCCCAGGGCAACTGTCCCAAGAACTGAATACCACTCTCGTTGGCAATCTTTTCACCCTGACTCTTGCCGAATATCTCCAGTCTCTCGCCACAGTGATTACAGATAGCAAAACTCATGTTCTCAACTAGGCCGAGGATGGGGATATTTAACTTCCGAGTCATCTTCATTGTCTTTTTAACCACCATGAAAGCTAGATCCTGCGGCGATGATACTAGTACAATACCAGTAACCGGCAGAGATTGGAGCACGGTCAATGGTACATCTCCGGTTCCGGGCGGCAGGTCTACAATTAAATAATCCAGATCCCGCCAGTCGGTCTCTCCCCAAAACTGATCAACAGCTCCGGCCAACAAAGGTCCGCGCCATATTACTGGATCATCTTCTTCAGGAAGAAAGAAGTTAATGGACATGATTTTTATCCCTGACTCAGTTACCGGAGGAATAATCCCAAATTCACTGCCCTTCAAGTCGACATTTTTCAATCCAAATGCTTTAGGTTGACTGGGCCCAGTTATGTCGGCGTCGAGAACACCTACTTTTTTTCCCTGTTTTGCTAGTGTAGCAGCAATAATAGCAGTAACTGAGGATTTTCCTACGCCACCTTTTCCACTCATGACCACTAGCACGTTATCAATTTTATTCAATGAACCCAGCAAGGCCTTTTCCGGGTTTACCCCGCAGTTTTCTGGGTCGGATGCACATCCTTGTGCGCTAGGGCAAGTTTTACATTGATCAGACATAATATTTTCTCCTTCCTTAACGTACGTTGACTTTATTATAAACATCTGCCGGACGAGCGGCAATATATTTCGTGCATATGCCCATTAATTTTCGTGATCATTTCCATCTATTAAATCAAGTAATGCCTGCTTAAACTCGCGATCGTCTAGGGCAGTTCTGGCTGCCATGCGGCCAATGCGATAACCCTGTCGCCGGGCTTTCTTATTAATGTAGCGCTGAGCCAGTAAGGCGTCCATATTGTTTTCATCTAATACTTTTCCAGAGGGAGTTAGGGCTTGCGCTCCCTTAGCTAGAACCAGAGACGCTAATCCTAGATCCTGGGTAACTACAATATCATGGGGCTGAGTATTATTAACAATACACAAATCGGCTGCTTCAGGTGCATGGTCTACCACTAGCACCTGGCCATAGTTACTGTCAATATTATGTTCAATACTGGCTACCCATATTACCTGTAACTTGGAATTTCGGGCTACAGATTCGATTATTTGCTTAACTGGACAGGCATCAGCATCTACCAGGATTCTGATCGGTTGCACTTCCCTTCCTTTTCGGTGGGCCACCGTTGTAATTTGGGCCACTATTTTAGGCACGATCTATTTTACCATATTTAATCGTTCATCAAACCATAAGCAAACCTTTTGCCATACCCTTTTCTCGTCGCCTGATGTAAGCTATATAAAACCCTTGCGTATTAATGTTTGAACGCGTTCGAGGAGTTGGTTTGTTTTGTTAAGCGACGAAATGCTCGCTGATCGTATTTTGCGTGGAGATACGGCAGCTTTTGAAGAGCTGGTAGATCGTTATAAGAACTCCGTCTTTCATGTAGTATATCGCCTGGTAGGCCAATATCAAGAGGCTGAAGATATTACTCAAGAAGTATTTATACTGGTGTACGATAAACTCTACCAATTTGATCGCACCAAAAGGTTCAGTCCCTGGATCCACCGGATTGCAGTCAACACTGCCATAAGTAACTTACGCAAGAAAAAGAAAGTGGTTCACTTGAGTTTTGATGAGAGTTTTGGGCAGCCTTATGAAGACTACCCTTCCGTTCTGGAAAGTGATCCTGAGGCTATGTTTGAACGTAAGGAAGTCATGGAGGATATTCGGGTTTCCATTGCCGAACTGCCGGAATCATACCGCTCGGTTTTGATTTTGCGCTATCAGATGGATATGAAGAATTCAGAAATTGCTCAAATACTAGGAGTTAGCAAAGAAAACGTTGAAGTGAGAATTCATCGAGCCCGAAAAGCTTTACGCAAAGTCTTGCTTAAGAACTGGGAGGAAAGGGGGTTAATAAAACATGAAATGTCAGCTTTTTGATAAATATCTATTTGATTATTGTGATGATAATCTAGCCCCTGTTCTCCGAGAAAAAATTGATCAACACCTGCAAGAGTGTTCTAATTGCCGTAATCAGGTCAAATTAACGATTCTGGAAAACGAAGTACTGAGAGATAACTCAGATCTGCCTATATTATCCGGTGACTTCGCTAACCGGGTTATGCACCAAATTACTATATCAGAGCAGGCAGCATCCATAGGCCATAAGCGCCCGGCCAGGCCGGGCGCTATGAAGGCCAGTAGATTTGCTATGGCTGCTGCAGCAGTTGGTTTGGTGGTGCTGGTGGCGGTATTGGCACCCCACATAATGCCCTTGCAAGAGAATGTCCAAGTGGCCGATGCCCCTTCAATCGTTGCCGATCAAAAGCAGATAGCGGCTACGGATATGAGTAAGTCAGGGACAGAAATCTCAGCAGGTTCTAAAGACATTGCTCAGAATAAGTCCATTCAGGTTACTGAACCGGTAACAGAGCTCACCGGAACAGCCTATTCCGACCAAGTAGTGGACACTTCCCCACCCTTAACGGAAAGTGCTCGTCAATTAACTGATCAAGTAGCCATGGCAGATGTGTCATATAGTACCGACACTCTCGATGCCACCGCTAATCCACCTGAGGCTATGTATTCGCAACCAAGCCAATTTCAATCCACCACCAGCCGGCAGGGGGCACTCTACATTCCACCTGACCAGGCCAATAAGGCTAGCAATTTACCGTCCCCTCCCCAGGTTTTGGATGGCTTTACTTTGATCAATACCGTAAACTCTTACTCCTCGGACGGCTCAGTTATTATTTATAACTATACTGATAAAGACAGACGCTCCTTAAATATTGCTCTAAAGAATGCCCC
>CAZTZX010000056.1:3512-7390 GCA_964618175.1 uncultured Syntrophomonas sp.
AGGGAACGAAGAGTAGTGGAGTACCCAAACAACTCGGCCAAGGGTACGCTCCCCCTGATTATCTGAGTGTTGTTTTCGGTGGACATGGATTCCAATCGTCCACGTCGATTGCTGATATTGTTGATAATATTGCCGGTGAACTCCTCCGGAGAGGTGATCTCTAGCTTCATAATAGGCTCAAGCAGATAAGAACCGGCGATTTTCAAGCACTCTCGGGTAGCCAAAATAGCTGCGGTTCGGAAAGCCATCTCCGATGAATCCACTTCATGATAGGAGCCATCCAATAGGGTCGCTTTCACATTAACCACCGGATAACCTTTTATGACCCCTTCCTCCAAGGCCTGACGCACTCCAGCTTCTACTGCCGGAATATATTCTCTGGGCACATTGCCACCCACTATCTTGCTGGAAAACTCAAATTCTTCACTGGGCTCCAGACGCATTACTACATGGGCAAACTGTCCCTTTCCACCGGTTTGTTTTACAAAACGGGTAACATGCTCTGCCTTATGGGAAATGGTTTCCTTATAGGCTACCTGGGGCTCCCCTATATTAAAGTCGATCCCAAATTCACGACTGAGCCGCTCAGATACTATTTCCAAATGCAGCTCGCCCATGCCCGAAATCAGAGTTTGACCGGTATCGCGATTATAAGACACCTTAAAGGTGGGATCCTCACTGGAGATACGATTAAGGGCCTCGCCCAGTTTAGCTTGGTCAGACTGGGTTTTAGGTTCAATAGCAATTTGAATAACAGGCTGCGGAAAATTGATGGATTCCAAGAGCACCTGGAAACCTTCATCACAGATGGTATCGCCTGTTCCTATATCCTTGAATCCGATAATTGCTACTATATCGCCGGCCTTAACTGATCCTACTTCCTCGCGATGGTTAGCATGCATCTTTAACAAACGCCCAATACGCTCTTTCTTGCCTTTACTGCTGTTAAAGACATAGCTGCCTGCTTTACAAGTACCCGAATAAATACGGGCAAAAGCCAATTTGCCCACATGGCGATCACTGACGATCTTAAAGACTAATGCGGCAAACTGCTTACTGGCATCGGGCGGAACTTCCACCGTTTCTTCACCGCCCAGATAAATTGCTATTGGGGTTTCTCCCTCCAACGGTGACGGTAAATAATCAATAATAGCATCCAGAAGAGTCTGTACACCAATATTACGATATGAACTGCCGCAAATAATCGGCACCATATTATTGGCCACAGTTTGGCGGTGGACAGCCGCAATTATCTCTTCCTTACTAATTGGATCATTATTCAAGTAAGGGTCCAATAAGGCTTCGTCCAATTCAGCAATGCTTTCTATCATGAGCTGTCGGTTTTGCTCGGCTTCCTGCTTGTACTTTTCAGGAATCTCCTGTTCTTGTACCTCATTGCCCAGCCGACCCCCGAAAGTAATGTAGACCATTTTGATCAAATCGATTACCCCAGCCAGAGTATCGCTCTCCACAACCGGTAAGGTCATAATAACCGGATGGGCTCCCAATCGGACTTTTATCTGTTCAACCACTCTTTTAAAATCTGCGCCGACGGCATCCATTTTATTGATATAGGCAATACGCGGAGTATGATATTTGTCAGCCTGCCTCCATACGGTCTCAGACTGTGGTTCCACTCCACCTTTAGCACAGAATATCACCACTACCCCATCGAGAATACGTAAGCTTCTTTCTACCTCAGCGGTAAAGTCAACGTGCCCGGGCGTATCGATTATGTTAATGGCATGGTCTCTCCATACACAGCGGGTAGCTGCAGATTCTACGGTGATACCTCTTTCCTTTTCATAAGGAAGGAAATCCATCACACTTTCCCCATCGTGGGTCTCTCCTAGTTTGTGTGTCAATCCCGTATAAAAGAGAATGCGCTCGGTAGTAGTGGTCTTGCCTGCATCAATATGAGCTATAATACCAATATTACGCAGTTTCTCTAACATTTTTACTTCACTCCCAGATTAGATTAAATACCTTTTCAAATATAGAAACGGCATTGCCAGAATGCCGCATCTACTGTCCATACTCGCTTTTGGGGGCAGATTTTCGCACCCAAAGATAAAGTATAGGTTCACTTTTTAAATTTGTCAAATTAAACTCGCATTATGCACCAGTGCTGTTCCAGATTGATCCAAAGCAAATGATTAAAACACCATCAGAACTAGGGAAGCTATTGAACTATTTTACTAATGGAGATATCGCCTTAAACTGTGGGGTGCCTGATTGCTTGAGAAGATCAAATACAACGGTTTCCGTGTTAGTCACCACTGCCCCAGCTAATTTCATCAAGTCCAGGGCATTTTCGTAGTTTTCATCAGTACGTGAACAAACAGCATCGCGGGGTACATAGACCTGAAACCCGTCCTCCACTAAATCACGGACGGTCTGAAACACGCAAATATGGGTTTCACTACCGGTAACAATGACACTGCGACGTTTGGTATCACCGAGGACACTATTAAAATCTGGAGTACAAGCAGAAAAACTGGTCTTTTCTACACTGGAGTACTCGGGCAGATGTTCAGCAACCTCCGGGACAGTCTTGCCTAAACCACGGGGATACTGCTCAGTAACGATCACCGGAATATCAAACTGTTTGGCGGTTTCCAGCAGTAGTGCGGTGTTTTTATAAACCCGCTCTCGGTCTTTCATAGCTTTCATCAGCTTTTCCTGTAAATCAATTATTAAAAGCACCGTATCCTCAGCCTTAAGAGCTAACTTCTTCAAAATTGTCCCTCCTATAGATCAAATGCTGTGGTTCAGGGTAGTAAATTTGTTCAAGTCTCGTATGTAGTCCATTCAACTAATCACGGAAGTTTCTTATAACTAATCTTCCTGAAACTGGGCCTGTATTACTGGGCTAAAAACCATCTGGGCTACCTTCTGGCCGGGGACAACTTTAATGGGCTTGTTACCTATATTAACTAGCAGCACTTTTACCTCCCCCAGATGGTCAGCATCAATAGTACCGGGAGCATTGGCCACAATAATGCCCTTACGAGCCATACCAGCCCGACTGCGTATCTGGGCTTCGTAGCCATCAGGAATACGCATGGCAAATCCGGTAGAAATACTCTGTACCTCATGGGGATAAAGCACTATTTCTTCTCTTAGCGCCAGAGAAAGATCACATCCGGCTGCGCCGGTCGTCTCGTATGCCGGCAACTGAGCCCAGTCAACTAACTTCTGGAATTGAACGTCAATTTTTTTCATAGAACCCTCCTTTTATGTTAGTCTGGATACAACAATTGCTCATGATATATTAATAGTATATCCCTAAATATATTTTCCCTCCACCACTGTATTACTAACTTCGGGGGAGATAGTTTGCAACCATCTACGCTGTTTATAAAAGATAGAGCCATAACGATACGCTCAGTTGTTGCCGAGGATGCCTCAGCCTGGTTGGATTACCTCTGTCAGGTAGCAAATGAGACCGACTTCTTGGCTTTCTCATCTGAGCAAATTACCATGGACACCGATCAAGCCAGGCAATACTTGGAGCAGGCATCTAAAAGAACCGACAGCTTATTTCTTATGGCTACTGATGATGCCCGCATTCTGGCCACCTTGAATTTTCAATGCGGTCGCTGGCCGTTTACGCGTCACCATGGTGAATTCGGCATATCGGTGGTGGCAGAATTCTGGGGATACGGTCTGGCACGTATCATGATGGATACTATGCTGGAATGGGCGGCTCAAAACCATATACGAAAAATAAATTTGAAAGTTCGCACTGATAATCACCGCGCCATACATCTTTATCGATCCATGGGTTTTACCATCGAAGGGGTGGCCGAGCGTCAGTGTTTTCGCCCGGGTGTGTTTTATTTAGCTTATCACATGGGCTTGAATTTATAGATCGA
>CAZTZX010000056.1:7490-12609 GCA_964618175.1 uncultured Syntrophomonas sp.
TATTATATTACGGAGAGGTTGAACAATAATGGACTGGTTAAAACAGCTTTTATCTAATCGAGCCGCCCTGTTTTTGATCGTGCTTAGCCTACTGATTGGGGCCAGTGTTTTACTAGTATTTTATAACATTGTCGGCAAAATGTAGGGTTGCTAGCTAGTCATCTGGCAGTGCAGCCCAGCTATTATGTCATAAAAACGCAGAAACAAAATTAAGGAGCCCTTGTAGACTCCTCAAAAATCAGATGGTGCGGTAGAGAGGACTTGAACCTCCACCTGCTTGCACAGACTAGAACCTGAATCTAGCGCGTCTGCCGATTCCGCCACTACCGCATAAAATTGCTTTGCTATCAGCAAGATTCATTATAGTATACGGATCAAAAGCTTGTCAAGCGGGCTTTTAGTTCACTATCGGCCCTCACTTTTGGGGCTGACGAACCATACGGCTTCCCAGCCCTTCTGTCTTTCCTTCCCACCGCAATCGTTTATTTTAACTTTCCGCGTAGCGGCCTGTAATCCCATTCATTCCCATTCGGGAATCTATCACCCCTTGACCCTTGGTTTGTCAGCCCTTTGTAGTATAATAATATAGAAAATGTTGCTCAACAGACAGTAGGCAAGGTGGGGGGATTATGTTTCAGCGAGATCGACGTGAAATTATGGTTATTGTGGTAATTATTGTGGCCGTGGCCTGCCTGGGCCTTTCAGTGGCTGGCAGCAGAGATAAACTAAACATTCATTATCCGGATCAATTTGCGGTCTTGGATGATCAGGACTTTCAACTGGACTGGCGGAGTCATTTGGTGGAGCTTGGTTCTACTCCTGGAGAAACGGTTATGAAACACTATCCTTATGGGTCTATGTTAGGCATCAGTACCATTTTCAGCTTAAATACGGATGATATTCTATTTACCTTTACTGAAGATGAAAATATCTTACATCGGGCTCATATAGATAATCCGAATCTGCCTACCTTTCGTGGCATACGAGTAGGAGATTCTTTTGACGTAGCAATTGCCAAATATGGACAACAGTATGCCTGGGTTGACAACGGCAATACCGAGGATTTTGATGCAGTATTTGGCGACGACAACAGCCGTTGCATTGTATTTCAGGTGCGGCAAGGGCAAATAGTGAGGATCGTACTGCAAAATGACCCCCCTATAGTAAAGTGAGACCGGCTCTTCATTTGTATTGACTGTCAGCCCGGCCAGGTGCTACACTTAGTAGTAATGTAATAGTGTGATCCTCTTATCAAGAGTGGCTGAGGGACTGGCCCGATGAAGCCCGGCAACCGCCCATTGGGTATGGTGCCAATTCCTGCAGATGCAAGTCTGGCAGATAAGAGCAAGGTATATAAAAACTATCTTGCCTCTTCGGCTGAGCACCAGGAGGCATTTATTTTTGCAATAAAGGAGGACGGGACCTTGATCCAAATCGAACACTTGACCAAAATATTTGAAACTCCCAGTCACCAGGTCCTGGCTCTCGATGATGTCACTTTATCTATAAATAAAGGTGAGATTTTTGGGATCATCGGGCTAAGTGGAGCTGGCAAAAGCACCTTAATTCGCTGTATCAATATGTTGGAAAACCCGACCCAGGGATCTATCCACGTGGATGGTCAACAGATCACGTCTCTGGAAAGACGTGAGTTGCGGAGTGCCCGTCAGAAAATAGGTATGATATTCCAGCATTTTAACCTCTTGTCCTCACGCACGGTGTTTGACAACATTCTATTTCCGCTGGAGATCGCCGGGGTGCCTTCCGCTCAAGCTAAAGCTAAAGTGAATGAATTATTGGAACTGGTAGGTCTGACCGATAAAGCCCAGGTATACCCGGGACAGCTCAGCGGCGGGCAGAAGCAGAGAGTAGGTATTGCCCGGGCCCTGGCTAACGATCCGAAAGTGCTGCTCTCAGATGAAGCAACCTCCGCCTTGGATCCGCAAACTACCCGTTCTATTCTCAAGCTGTTAAAGGACATTAATCATCAATTGAACCTGACTATCTTGCTGATTACTCACGATATGAACGTTATCAAGCAGGTTTGCGACCGGGTAGCAGTTATTGACAACTCTCGCATCGTTGAAATTGGCGACGTGTTGTCGGTATTCACCAATCCCGCTACTCCAACTTCGCATAGTTTTATAAACGCGGTAGTTAAGAACGACATACCTGAGGATCTGACTCTGGCCAAAATGCACCCACAAGGACTGCCAACTCGTCTGATCCGGGTTTCTTTTATTGGCAGTTCGGCCGGACAGCCGATCATATCCTCGATGATTCGGCGCTACGATATCGATGTGAATATTCTCTATGGAAACATTGACCGAGTCAAAGATACCCCCTTTGGTAATTTGGTACTAGAACTTATTGGAGAGGCTTCCCTATTAGATCAATCTATGGCTTACCTGCGGGAATGCGGTTTGGAAATCGAGGTGTTGAAGAATGTTTGATGCCATTGCCCTACTCAACCTTCACTCTTTGGTTGGTGCCGCAACAGTAGATTTTTCTTGGCTTATGGAAAAATTGACTCTGGCCACCTGGGAAACCATTTACATGGTTATCATTTCCACAGCGCTGGCTTATCTAATGGGCCTTCCTTTAGGAGTGATCCTAGTTATTACGGAAAAGGGTCATATTCTGGAGAACCTCCCTTTAAATCGTATCCTGGGCGTCATTGTCAACATTTTTCGTTCTATACCTTTTATCATTTTTCTTATTTTGGTAATACCTTTGACCAAACTTATAGTGGGGGGTTTTATCGGTACAGTGGCCTCCATGGTTCCACTGACTTTAGCAGCAGTTCCTTTTGTAGCTCGGCTGGTAGAGACCAGTCTGAAGGAAATAGATTGGGGTCTGATCGAAGCAGCATTGTCTATGGGAGCCAATGCCTGGCAGATCATTACTAAGGTTTTACTCCCTGAAGCCAGTCCTAGTCTTATCCTGGGGGTAGCAATAACCACCATTAATTTGGTTAGTTATTCGGCTATGGCCGGTATAGTGGGAGGAGGTGGATTGGGTACTCTTGCCTACTATTATGGCTACCAACGTTATCAAACTTTAATTTTATTAGTTACTGTGGTTGTTCTTGTCATTATGGTTCAGGGTGTTCAGGTACTGGGAGATACCCTGGCAGCGAAAGCGGTTAACCGAAGGAGGTAAATAAATGAAAAAGCTTATCGTACTGATTCTCAGTCTAGTGTTTATGACTGCGGCTTTAGTTGGTTGTTCAGGCGACACTGACCAAGGTCAGGCACCGGCTGATCAAGACCAAAAACTGGCGGTGGGTGCCACTGCCAAGCCACATGCTGAGATTTTAGAAGTGGTTAAACCAGTTTTGGAAGCGGACGGCGTTGAACTGGAAATCAAAGAGTTTACTGACTATGTACTACTTAACCCCTCTTTGAAAGATGGCGAGATCGATGCCAATTTCTTTCAACATATTCCCTATCTGGATGACTATAACAGTCAAAACCAGGCTGACTTAAAATGGATAGCCAAGATCCATAATGAGCCTATGGGAGTTTATTCAAAAACCTTGACTGATGTAAATGAACTCAGTGATGGTGCGAAAGTGGGAATTCCCAATGACGCTACCAACGGCGGTCGCGCCCTGATGGTACTGGAAAGCGCCGGCCTGATCACATTGGCTGAAGGAGTCGGTGTACAGGCAACTGAGCAGGATATAGCTGAAAATCCCAAAGAAATAGTAATCACCATGATGGATGCTGCTATGCTCCCTCGTGCTCTGGAAGACTTAGAATTGTGTGTTATAAACAGCAACTATGCACTGGAAGCCAATCTAAATCCGGTTAAGGATTCTATTTTTATGGAACCCAAGGATTCTCCTTTTGCTAATGTGCTGGTCGTACGTCCGGAAGATGAGAACAAGGAATCAATTCAGAAGCTGGTTAAGGCCATGCAGTCCCCAGAAGTAAAGGAATTTTTGGAGACCAATTATCCGGACTCCTGTGTGCCGTCATTCTAATATTGTAAATTCCCCTAAGACCCTTGATCCACTTGAGATCAAGGGTCTTTTTGTGGCCTAAAACTCTGCCTTGTTTTGCCCTGAAAAAAAACATCCCCGGGATATTATTATCCAGGGGATTTGAAAACAGCTTGACAGTTGGCTTTTAGTTTAGAAAAGAATCACATAGAAGATCACCATAACTACCAGTCCAAAAGGAACCCCGATTTTAGCCCATTCGGTACTGCTTATGCGTAGTTTGGATGCAGCAATGATATTGGGTATATTACCCGGAATAAGCATGCCTCCGCTGATAAGCAGACCCATTAAGATAGCTTCGATCTGCAAAACACTCATTTGAGGGCTGATTTCTGCTGCTGCCAGAGTAGCATTATCCAATACTGCAGATACCATGTTTACCCAATAAAGTATCCGATAATCAAGGGTCAGGATATACTTATCGATAAGGGGAACGAAGCCTTGACCCAGGAATACTAGAGCCATAACAAAGAGATAGACCTTAAAAGCCCGAACAATGATGCCCTTCCAAGTTTCCTGCTCTATTTCGTCTTCTTCATGCAAGGACTCTCCCTCGGTGGTTGCAGCTAGATCCGCTGTTCCCAGCTTGTTCTGCTCCCGCATAGCCCAGACAGTATAGGCTGCGCCAATAGCGGCGAAGGCCACTACAGCGGGGATGATAAATTTGCCGAGCAAATAAAAGAGGTAGAGGAACTCCCCATCAAGTTTAGAAACAACAATGGTAGAGAGAGGTTCGCCCAGAGGAGTCAAAGCGGCTCCCAGGCCAATGGAAAAACAGGCTAGCACACATATGGTGATCTTATGTTTTCTTTCCATGGGCAGCAAAGATATGACTTCAACTAAGATAATAGCGGCAACGATTGCGGTAATCACACTGGAAACCAATCCTAAAATAACAATAACTAAGAACACCACTACCCATACGGGTATCACCTTATATACCTTATCCATAAAGCGGGCAAATTGCTTTCGCAAAATATAAAACAAAGCCCCGGCAATGAATACCGCCGCCGTAATCATGATAGGTTCTTCCAAGGCTTCCAATATCAATTCTTTGCTCATAATGCCAGATATCAGGGCGGCAGCCACCCCCATAACAAATAAAAATGGTTC